>JACMKV010000249.1 GCA_014379915.1 Burkholderiales bacterium | reverse complement strand
GACTACAGCTTCGCTAAAAGCAAGCGACATGCCAACGTCCTAAAGACGCGGGTGGTCTTCGCACCTCGTCTGTGCGCTCGCTACGTTTTTCAACAGATGGCAAGCCTGCTGCGAACGAAAGGCGTGCTTGTAATTTATACAAAAGCGAGGCAATGCTGCAAACTGCTGCAGGGGGCTGAAAATTCCTGTATTCGCCCCCAACACGGCCGTTACAATGTCGAACGGGAGCGCCCGCTCATGGTTCGACAAGCTCACCACGAACGGCCTAACTGAGGCATTAACCGCAGATAACAAAGGTTGCAGCGCGCCGTTTGTGCAGTTGCGCTATGGCGAATCAGCCCGGTGCTGTCGCGGATATGACGCCAGGAATTCCGGGGGTCATGCGGTCGGCGTCAGTGAAACGCGCGAACTTCGGCGGCTGAGTTCGCCGCTCGAGCTTGCCAATCCGCCACGGCATCTGGTAATACCGCCTAGCGGCCGAGCGGTAGTTCGATGGCAACCAGGAGTAGCGTCGCTGCGTTTAATAATGGATGGACGCGCGACCAGCCGACTTTTGATATGCCCGAGACGGAATCCGCCGAAACAGCGCTCTTGATCTACGACGGCGATTGCGCGTTCTGCTTGTGGTGGGCGCGCTATTGGCAGCGTGGATCGGCAGGGCGCTTGCGCATCGCGCCGTATCAGCAAGTCGCAAACGATTACCCGCATATCGCCGTGCAGGAATTCAGCCGCGCGGCGCAGTACATCGGCGCCGAAGGCGGGCGCAGCAGCGCCGCCGAAGCGAGTTTGCGCGCAGCGTCGGCGGCGCGCGGCAAGGGCATCTGGCTGTCGGCCTATCGCCTCGTGCCTGGCTTTGCGTCGTTGGCGGAGCGTATCTACGCGTTAATTGCCCGCCATCGCAGCGTGTTTTATGCGATCACGCTGGCGCTCTGGGGTCGGCAGCCTGAGCCGCCGCGCTTCGACCTGGTGTGCGAGCTGTTTCTGCGCGCGCTCGGCTTGAGCTACGTTGCGGCATTCGCTTCTTTCGCGGTGCAGGCGCTCGGCCTGATCGGCAGCGACGGCATCCTTCCGGTAGGCGATCATCTGGCACGCATCGCCGCGCGCTACGGCGCCGCCGCCTATCTGCGTTATCCGACGGTGTTCTGGCTCAATGCGAGCGACTTCGCGTTGCAGGCGGTATCGTGGGGCGGTGCGGCCATCGCGCTATTGCTGGTTTTCGATGCTCGGCCCGGCGCCGGTTGGCGACGCCCGCTATTGCTGCTGATGTTGTTCGCGCTCTACCTGTCGCTGTTTCATGCCGGGCAGGTGTTCATGATTTACCAATGGGATTTGCTGCTGCTCGAAACCGGTTTCCTCGCCTTGTTTCTGCCTTCTGGCTCGGTGCTCGCGGTGTGTCTGCTGCGCTGGCTACTGTTCCGCTTCATGTTCCTGTCGGGGGTCGTGAAGCTGGCCAGCGGCGACGCCAGCTGGGCTGATCTGACCGTGCTGACGCGCTACTTCGAAACCCAGCCGCTGCCGACGCCGTTGGCGTGGTACGCGCACCAGCTGCCCGACACCGTGCTGATCGCGGCGGCTGGCGCGATGTTCGCGATCGAGCTTGTGCTGCCATTTTTTATTTTCCTGCCGCGCCGCCCGCGCTTTCTCGCGGCGTGGTCGTTCATCGCGTTCCAGCTTGCGATCATCGCGACTGGCAACTATGGTTTTTTCAACTTGCTGACGATCGCGCTCTGCCTGCTGCTGTTCGACGATCAGGCGATCGGCAAATGGCTTCCGCGAAAATGGCGCGGAGCACGGACAAAGCGAACGCCGTCAGCGCTGGCGACCGGCGTGATTGCCGTTTATGGGGTCGTCGTCGTGCTCGCCGGCAGCGGCCAAATCCACGCCGCGGCTACCCGCAACGAACCGCCGGTACTGCTCGCCAGGCTCGCCGAGCTTGCCGCGCCGCTGCGCACCATCAACACGTATGGCGCGTTTGCCGAAATCATCACCGAGCGCCAGGAGATAGTCGTCGAAGGCTCGCTCGACGGCCAAACCTGGCGCGAGTACACGTTCAAATACAAACCCGATGATGTCGCCGGAGCGCCGGGTTTCAACGTGCCGCATCAGCCGCGGCTCGATTGGCAGATGTGGTTCGCCGCGCTCGGCAACGAATCGCGCAACTGGTTTCCCGACTTTTTGCAGCGCCTGCTCGCCGCATCGTCCGACACCGAGCGCGACGTGCTCGCGCTGCTGGCGAACGATCCATTCGCCGGCGCGAAGCCGAAAGCCGTGCGCGCCGTCATCTACGAATATCGCTTCGCCAGCCCTGAACAGCGCGCGCTAGGTTTGTGGTGGGAGCGGCGGCAGACGGGTTTGTACTATCCGGCTATGACGGCGCAGCCGGCCGGGCAAAACGCACCGGCCGGATCGACGTTGATCGATTCGATCGTGCGGCCGCGCTGAACTGGAATGGAACGGCAGATCACAACGAATGTTGAACCCGAACCGAACGCCAAATCAGAACTCAATGCCAAGGCGGCGCAGGCCCGCGAGCATCAGATAGTAGAGCGCGAGCATCGCAATCACGCTGATCAGAAGCGCCGGATAAAACGCCAAACCTTTCTTGAGCAATGCCGGCAGCAGCAGAAACAGCGGCAATGACGGCAGCACCAGCCAGAAAATGCTGCGCGATAACGCGATGACCTGATCGCTGCTGCCGGTATCCACGTACAGCCAGATCATCGCCAGCAAAGACACCAGCGGCAGCGAAGCGAGCAAACCGCCGAGCAGCGAACTGCGCTTGGCGATCTCTGAAACCGCGACGATGAGCGATGCCGAAATCAGCAGCTTGGTCAGGTAATAAATCATGGGTCGTTTATCCGTCGTTTTCTACGCCGCAGTTTCGTTCGTGAGCCCGACAGCAGTTTATTACCGGTCAAGGATTCGGCAGAACCTGTTTTTTGCTTTCATCTACAACGGCGTCGGCATACCGCTTGCCGCGCTGGGACTGCTCAACCCGGTTATCGCCGGCGCAGGGATGGCGCTTAGCAGCGCCAGTGTCGTATCGAATGCCTTGCTGCTGCGGCGCTGGCGGCTCACGGCCATAATCGGCGAGAACAATGCGAAGCGTAATTTGGAGGATCGCGGTTGAGAAAATCGTGACCGCCCCGCTTGAAAAACCCTGACCACCCAGCCTGAAAAATCCTAACCACCCCGCCGCTACGCGTCGCCCCTGCTTGGAAAGGAGGGGAAAAATCACGTGTCGGGTGGTACCTGCAGCACCTCCACCATAGGAAAGGCGCCCGTCAGCCCAAGCACGATCCAAAAGTTTTTTCATTGCCGGCGCTGGCCGCGCCATGATTGTGTCCCGCGCTCACGGCTTATTAATTACTCCCGCAAAAAGCGAATCCCTGCCCACTTCGAGCCGATGGCAGCCGAACTAAAGTCGGCCGCCATCGGCAGGCAGCTCACACCAGACCATGTGATGGAAGGTCCGAGCAATCTGCCGGTTACTTCTTCGAGTCCAGTTTGTGCTCTTTTTTGTGAGCCTCATGATCGTGACCGTCGGTTTCTTCGGCCTGATGCTCGGCCTCGTCGCTCTTGGCCCCTGCGCGACCGGACATCCCGGTGGACGATGCTGTGTTTTTGGATGCTTGATCATCCTTGTCATGATCCCTATCGTGCGCATGCCCGTCGGTTTCCTTCATCTGCTCTTGGGCGGCGCCAGCAATAGGAGCGGTCGTTGCCTTGGACGATGCTGCGTTTTCGGATGCTTGACCATCCTTGTGATGATCCTTATCGTGCGCATGCCCGTCGGTTTCTTTCATCTGATCTTCGACGGCGGCGGCAAAAGGAGCGGTCGTTGCCAGCGATACCGCAGTGATCAGGGCGAACAGCAGAGTTGAGGGCTTGGTGCGTGATTGAGTAGACATTTGAGTTCTCCAGCGGTTAGGTTGCACAATTATGACGGCACAGCCAGGCGTTACAGCGGGAGGCCAAATATGCCGTCGGGCCTCTTTTGAAAAACGGCGGCGGAACTCTGATGCTTGGATTCCCCGCGGTAGTGTCAGACGCAGCATCAAACCTCCGCGCCCAAAGATTGTGGTTGACCCGGCGCTTGCGCTTCCGGTACTTTCTCTTCGTCCTTACGATGCGCAAGCCGATACAGCAGCGGGAGCACAAGTAAGGTCAGCGCGGTGGAAGACAGGATGCCACCGATCACGACCGTTGCCAAAGGCCTTTGCACTTCAGCACCCGTACCGGTTGCGATCGCCATTGGAATAAAGCCAAGCGACGCGACCAGCGCAGTCATCAGCACGGGACGTAATCTTGTCAGTGCGCCTTCGTGAATCGCATCGTCAAGGGCGCGGCCTTCCTCGCGCAGACCGCGAATGAACGATAGCATTACAAGACCATTGAGCACTGCGACACCCGATAGCGCGATGAAGCCGACCGCGGCCGAGATCGACAATGGGATGTCGCGCAGCCAGAGCGCGAAAATGCCGCCGGTCAGCGCGAATGGGATACCGGTAAATACGAGCAAGCCGTCCGTGATGTTTCCGAACATCATGAACAGCAGTATGAACACCAGCAGCAGGGAAACCGGTACGACGATGAACAGGCGCTCTGTGGCCGACTGTAGCTGTTCGAACGTACCGCCCCAGTCGATCCAGTAGCCGCTTGGGATTTTGACTTGCTCGATCTGCGTTTGAGCATCGGCAACAAACGAACCGATGTCGCGGCCGCGCACGTTGGCGCTGACGACGATGCGGCGCTTGCCGTCTTCGCGGCTGACTTGATTAGGACCCGGCGCGATGTCGAGAGTGGCAACCTCGCCGAGCGGAATATAGTTCGCGCTGTTGCCGTTAGCGCCACCGTTTGCTTTAGCCGCGCGATCTTGCTCGCGCGGCAGCGCAATCGGCAGGCGCTTGAGTGCATCGAGATCGCTGCGAAGGTTTTCCGGCAGCCGCACGAGAACATCGAAGCGGCGGTCACCTTCAAACAGCGTGCCGGCGACCTTTCCGCCCGTCGCCGTGGCGATTTCCTGCTGAATATCGCCGACGTTCAGGCCATAGCGCGAGGCGCGTTCGCGATCGATCTGCACGGTCAGCATCGGCAAACCCGTCGTCTGCTCCACCTTGACCTCAATCGCACCCGCCACTTTTTGCAAGACCGCAGCGATTTTTTCCGCGGTGTCTTTGAGAACCTCGTTGTCATCGCCAAAAATCTTCACGGCAACGTCGCTGCGCACACCCGAGATCAGTTCGTTGAAGCGCAGTTGGATCGGCTGCGAGAATTCGTAGTTGTTGCCCGGGAGCTTCGCGACTCGATCACGGACCGCCGTTAGCAACTCGTCGCGGGTTTTTTTGGGCTCAGGCCATTCGTCCGTCGGTTTCAGCATGATGTAGCCGTCGGAAATGTTCGGCGGCATCGCATCGGATGCGATCTCGGCCGTTCCCGTGCGCGCAAACACGCGCTCGATTTCCGGAAACTCGGCTTTCAGCGTACGCTCGATCTGCTGCTGCATTTCAACTGATTGAGTGAGGCTGGCGCCCGGCATGCGCAGCGCCTGGATCGCGAAATCGCCTTCGTTCAAGCTCGGAATAAACTCGCTACCCATGCGCGCCGTGAGCAGTCCCGAGAGGATCACGATGACCAACGCCAGAACCAGGACCACAGGTTTATCGCGTATCGCCGCCGCTAAAAGCGGTTCATAGGCGCGCTTGGCTGCGCGCATCAGAATGTTTTCCTTCTCGGAAACCTTTTTGCCGATAAACAGAGCGACCGCCGCCGGGACGAACGTAATCGACAGGATCATGGCCCCGAGCAGAGCCGTCACCACGGTGAACGCCATCGGGTGAAACATCTTTCCTTCAACCCCGCTCAACGCGAAAATCGGCAGATAGACGATCATGATGATGAGCTGGCCGAACAGCAACGGTCGCCGCGCTTCTTTCGAGGCAACGAATACTTCATGAAAGCGTTCGCGGCGCGTCAGGATGCGACCGTGATGCGCCTGCGCGTGCGCAAGCCTGCGCACGCAGTCCTCGACGATCACAACAGCGCCATCGATGATGATGCCGAAGTCGAGCGCGCCCAGGCTCATCAGATTCGCACTGACCTTGTTGCCGACCATGCCGGTGAAGGTGAACAGCATCGACAACGGAATCACCAGCGCCGTGATGAGGGCAGCGCGGATATTGCCGAGGAACAGGAACAGCACTGCGATCACCAGGATTGCGCCTTCGAGCAGATTCATTTTAACCGTGTTGATGGCCTTGTCGACCAGAATGGTACGGTCATAGACCGTGATGGCCGCGACACCCTCGGGCAGTGACTTGTTGATCTCCGCCATTTTCTTGTCGACCGCGCGCGACACCGTTCGGCTGTTTTCGCCGATCAACATAAAGACGGTTCCGAGAACGACCTCGCGACCGTTCTCGGTCGCGGCACCCGAACGCAGTTCGCGGCCAATTTCGACTTCGGCCACGTCGTGGATGCGGATCGGCACATTCTCAACCTTGCTTACGATGACGTTGCGAATGTCTTCGATCGTCTTGACCTGCCCGGGCGCCCGTATCAGGTATTGCTCACCACGCTGTTCGATATAGCCGGCGCCGACGTTACTGTTGTTGCGTTCCAATGCGGTGACGATGTCGTGCAGCGTAAGTCCGTAGGAGGCAAGCTTCGCGGGACTGGGTGAAACCTGATATTCCTTATTGTAGCCGCCTATCGAGTTGATTTCGGTGACACCCGGCACCAGACGCAATTGCGGCTTGATGACCCAATCCTGAATTTCGCGCAGATCGGTCGGTGTGTAAGGCGTGCCGTCCGGCTTTTTAGCACCGTCCTCGGCTTCCACGGTCCACAGATAAATTTCGCCGAGACCCGTCGAAATCGGTCCCATGGAGGGGGTTACGCCTGCGGGCAGCCTTTCCCTGGCTTCCTGAATGCGCTGGTTGACGAGCTGGCGTGCGAAATAGATGTCGGTCCCATCCTCGAAGATTACCGTGACTTGCGACAAGCCGTAGCGCGACAGCGAGCGCGTTTCTTCGAGATTGGGCAGCCCGGACATCACGGTTTCGATCGGGTACGTGATGCGCTGCTCGACTTCGAGCGGCGAGTAACCGGGCGCGGATGTGTTGATCTGCACCTGCACGTTGGTGATGTCGGGCACGGCATCGATCGGCAGTTTCTGGTAGCTGTAAACGCCCAGTGCGGCCATTCCCAGCACCGCGGCCATAACCAGCCAGCGCTGCTCTATGGCGAATCGTATGATGCGTTCGAACATGGCGGTATCCTTCGATGTCAGTGCGCGTGCTCAGGTAGTCGAGCGTGCGCTTGTAGTCCTTCACCCACATCACAACGTGATCACGCCAGAAAATGCTCTGGTCGGGGATGTCGCTGTGCAGGCTGTCGCTGCGCTCGTTCGTGCTCTTGAGGATCGGGAACACCGCGATGCGACCGCTGGACGGCACAAAGCTGATGCGAGTGTCCGGCGTGCTTGTGCTTGGGTCAGCGCCGATCACGCCTGAACCAGGGAACATCACGACCGTCTGATAGGGCGGCTTGCCGCGCTTTGGCAGAAACACCCAGGCGAACATGCGCTCCTTGCCGT
>JACMKV010000031.1 GCA_014379915.1 Burkholderiales bacterium | reverse complement strand
TGCTGGAACCACTCTTCGGCGCTTGCAGCAGGCTCCTCTCTTGCGGCAGGCTCCTTTGCAGGCTGGAGAAAGCTCAAGCTGCCGGTTGCCGTTACTTCAAAATCGAACACGCACTGCCCGGAATGCGGCTCCCATTGCGTGGTCCCATGGCGCACAAGAACCCGATTGCCGTGGGCGCTTATGCGCAAGCCCGCGATCGGAATTTCGGCTGGTATCTGGTCGCGCAGCTTTTTCAGGGAACGAGAGACCACCCGCGCAGACACCTTGGCGGAGGCCAGGCCTTGCGCTGCGCGCATGACGATGAGGTCTTGAAAGGTAAAGCGGTACTCGCGGCGTTTACCCAGGGCGGGCGCGACGAAACCAGCCTGCACAAAGCCTGCGATTACAGAACGCGGGAGGCCGACAATCTGCTGTACTTCGCGCAGCGTGTAGCTGGTCATGCGGGAAGCAACGCAAGAAACGAAAGCTACCTCTTGCTGGCCTTCTTAGGCTCTGCCGTTTGCGCGGTTGCGCGCTTTGCCGCTTTGCGCGGTTCGGCGCGCGCGGCCGCTGACGTGGACGGCTTGGCAGCCACGGCTTTGGCGACGCTTTCGCGCAAGGCTTGCATGAGATCGATAACTTTGCCGGCCGGTTCGGGCTCGCCGGTTGAGATGGAGATTTGCTCGCCTTCTATTTTCTTTTCGATCAGCATCTGGACGCGCTTCTTGACATCGTCCTGATAGCTGCCCGGGTCGAACTGATCGACCGAAATCTGATCGATCAACTGCACGGCGAGCTTGAGCTCCGCCTCTTTGACTTCGGCCTTTTCGATGCCGACATCGGCGATCGTCCGCACCTCGTCGGCGTAGAGCAACTGCTGCATGACGAGCCCATCCGCGACGGGTCGAATCTGGACGATGTACTGTTTACCGCGAGCTGCGTAACGCGCCAACGCGCTGCGGCCGGTCTGGCGCATGCCCTCGGTGAGCAGCGCATAGGGCTTCGCCCCACCTTTGTCAGGACCGAGATAATAGGCCTTGTCGTAGAAAACGGGATCGATGGTGTCGGAAGGCACGAACTCGGCGATCTCGATGGCATTCGTTCCTTTTTCTTCCATCTCCTTCAGCTCCTCCGGCGTGAAGGTCACGTACTGATCCTTGGCGAATTCATACCCCTTGACCATGTCCGCGCGCTCGACCAGCACATCTTCCTTGATGCAAATGTATTGCTGCTTGAGCCGGGAGCCGCAATCTTTGTGCAGAAGATTGAACGAGATGGCGCCGGAAGCCTGCGTCGCGGAATAAAGCTTGACCGGAATGGAAACGAGACCGAACGATATCGTGAGTGATGCGATCGAGCGGGCGGGCATGTTGGCTCTCCTGGTGATTAGTCGTGTTATTACGATTTTAACCGCCAATCGTGTCAGCCGGCGATAACGCCCTAACTTCGCTCGCGGCTATGCCATGCTTTGCATACGGTTAGCGAAGTCCCGGCCCGATGTCGCAGGTGGCAACGGGCTCCCGTCTTTGCGATAGATTTCGATAGCTTCCTCGACGATACGGCAAAGTTGATCGAAGACTTGCTGCTCATTGTCGCCATGGCAGCCGCCGTAGATCAATCCCGGCGCGCTGCCGACGTAGCATTGATCCTCTTCAGACCATTCGACGATCTTCGCGTACTTAGCGCTATCTTTCACTTTTCAACTCCTTCAAGGCTAAACGGACGGCGCGGATTTGATAGTGCTTTGCATCGTCGCCGGTTTGACCAGAGACCGTGACAGGTTGCACCACTTCACCGTGAACAAAGTTCCGGTGGCTTCCTTTACCTCCGCGATTCACAAACCCGGCCGCTTCCAGTTCTTTTATCAAATCCCTGATCTTGGGTGGCATCGGTGGTTTTTGGAATCTTTTATAACTTGCGCGAAACCCGCCGCTGTTTCGTTCCAGCCGGCGCTTTAGCGACTGGCCGACCACCTTCTTCCAGGCGGATCAGACGCTTTTCGTGATCGAGCAACCAGACAAGCGAGCGATCGACATTCTTGCTGGTCTCCGCCAGGCGTTCCTTGAGAATCGCGACCCCGGACAGGCGATCGAGAATGTCGATGATGGCGCTCATTGCGGCAAGTTCTCTGGATCGCCGCCGCGCAGCTTCGCCATTTCAGCGAAGATGCGCTCCGCTTTACGATTTACGCCATCCAGCATTTCATTCATCTCGGCCAGCAGCGCTTCAGTACGCTTTGTCGCGGCGTCGAGCAAGGCAAGTTCGTCCGACGTCACGCCGGCCAGATACGCGTCCACGGCGTTGCGGATTTCCTCGGCGACGTTCGAGCCATTAGCTTTGGCGCGTTGCTGCAAAGCCTCTTTCTGGGCGGGTCTTAGATGAACATTCGTAAGTTGCATGGTGGACATGAGGCTTCTCCTGGTACATGTATATGTAATGTATATGTGTACCAAAGACAGGTCAAACTGAGCCTTGCAACTGCACCACGCAAACGTCAGACGCCAGTCCCGCGACCGGCCCGGCAAACCCGCCTCTACTTCGAATGCTCATAGAAAAATCGCACCATTTCGCGCGTCGCATCGGGGCCTTTGGGATCGGTGTAGGAGCCTTCCTTGCTGCCGCCCGACCACGCATGCCCCGCGCCGTGGATCAGCCATTGCTCCATGACGGCTGCGCCGTCGGCGTCGTGATAGACCGAGTGCGTATAGCTGCGCCCGTTAGGCACCTGCCCGCGTTCGGTATTCACGCGCGGCTTCGTCGCTTGCCCATGGGTTAGCGATTGTTCGAGCACTTGCTCGCCGTTACGCGGATGGACGGTCCTGTCATGATCGCCGTGGAATACGATAGTCGGAACGACCTCCGATGATGACAAGCCATGCGCCGAGTGCATCACACGCGCGCCGCCCTTCTGCATCGCCGCGAAGGCCGAAGGCAGGTCGTGCGCGGCGCCGTAAGCCAAACCCGAATGCACGCCGATGGCGGCATAAATATCGGGATAAGCAGAACCCATGATCGCGGCCATGGCACCGCCGGCAGACAATCCGGCGACATAGACGCGCCGAGCGTCGAGCTTGTAATCGCGCACGATTGCACGCGTGATGCCGGCGATGATCGAGGGCTCGCCGGAATCGCGTTGCTGGTCGCTGGGAACAAACCAGTTCCAGCATTTATTGCGATTGGCCGACGCCGCTTGCGCCGGATACGCGACCAGAAACAGCTCCGTTTCGGCAAGTGCATTCAGGCGCGTGCCGGCCGCTGCATCGTCGGGATCCTGCGTGCAGCCATGCAGCATCACGACCAGCGGCAAGGCCTGACCCTGATAACCGCTCGGGATATAAAGCTTGTAGGCGCGCGTTCCGGCAAGGTTGGTATAGACGCTTTCAATGAAGCGTTCACCCGGAGCGATATGAGTGGATGGACGGTTTTGCGTTAGTTCCTGCTCGTCTGCTACGTAAGGTGGAGGTTCACCCGGAGCGATATGAGTGGATGGACGGTTTTGCGGGCGGTTCGGCGAGGGCTCTGCGTGCCCGGGCGCGCGCAGCAAGGCGCGTAGGCGCTGCCACCATTTCGGTCCTTGCGATGCCGCGTGTACGTGTTCGGCAGAAGCCGAGCCGCCAACAGGATGTTCGGCTTCTTCTGTTTTTGCTTGCGCTGCCCGGTCGTTAGCGGCCGAGCGCTGAGTGGACGATCCCTTTGCGCTCGATTGTTGAGTCGCACGCTGGGCAGCGTCCGCGGCCTCGTCGACTACATGGTAGCTGCCTTGGATCACAGGCTCTGCCTGCTCCGTTCGAGCCGCCGCTTGCGGTTCGGCGCGATTCAGCAACCGTTGAATTAAAGCAGTCGCCTCGCGCAGATTTCCGCTCCGGGTCAGTCGAGTTACTTCCGCCATTCCGGCGTGAATTTTTTGGCGCATTTTATTTCCTTAAGTAAAGGTTGGCCGGCTGTTGGCCGTTCGACAGACGTAGAGCTTGCCCGGATTCGATTCGGGCGAACGTAGATGCTTCCGACATGTGCAAAACAGTTTTAGCGGCGAGTCGATCAGCGTATGCGATCCGCCAGCGCCGCCCGTACTTCCGGACTCGCCCGCAAAGCCCCGAGCACGACGATGGACTCGATGACAGCGCGCGCCAGTTCGGCGGAAACGTCATCAGCGATGGTTGCAAGCCCGAGCACCTGAATCTGAAGTTTTTGCCCTGATTGCCGTAGCACTTCGAGATCTCGCTGAGTGTAGTGCCGCAGACCGAGCACCAATGTTTTGCGGGATACAGTTTGCCTGACGACTTCAGCATGAGTCGCAAGCTGGTTGCGGATGGACGTCCGAATGAAATCGGTGCGATTCGAGTAAAAACCTTCCTGCACCAGTAGATCGATTTGGCCGAGGTCGACATACCCCAGATTAATCGTGATTTTTTCTGTCTCGCACGCCATATTACCATCCGTATACCATCCAGCCAGATGGCATACTAGCGGAAAAGCAACCTACATGCAAACATAATTGAGGGCAGCTCAGACTCCATTTTGCAGCGGCGATAAGCGTCGATTGCTTCGTGGAGTGGTAGCGGCGCGTATTTAGCGGGCGCACGGCCCTAGCAGGCTGTCGAAAAACTACTGCGCTTGCCGATACTTCGTTGCTCAGGGCCTCAAAATGCTCATGTGTTCCCTACACATTCCGCTTTTTCGGCCCTTCGCGCCTCGTCTTGGCTGCGCTCGCTACGCTTTTCAACAGCCTGCTAGTTCTCTATGAAGGCTGATCGCATATCCGTACCTTCGTCGATTGCTGCAGATCGACCACGACCGGTGCACTGGGCGCCGCGCAGCCGGTCGCGCAGCATTTCCCCGGCTGTTTGTTGGACGTAATCGGCCGTCCCGGATCATCGACCAGGCCGCGCCCCATCAAACGCTCGACCAGTTCAACCTTGTTGCCGATCGGGTAATTGCGATAGATCTCCTGCTTCATTGCAGCCGGGGAACCGCCGCCGTGCAAGCTGATCACCGAATACCAGCCGCCCTGGTACGACGCCGTCAGGTCTTCCATGAAGCGCGCGGCCTGTATACGTTTGTCATAAGGCACATCGGGATTGGCGCGCAATACGTCGGCCAGGTTCGCGGCGGTTGGGGATTGTGATCCTCATCCGGGCCCGGCAAAGTGACGATCAGGCCGCCTGAAACATAATGGGCGATGCGCTGCATGTCGTATATCTGTGTGGCCAGCAGCAGCTTGCCGATATTGGAAAACACCGGATCCGGCATCCAGCTGTTGGAATCCGCATCGAGCGTTGCATAGACGGAGGCAGCCACGCCGCACGCATAAAAGCCTTCGGTGATCTTGATCAGCTCGACCATCTGGTCGCGCAGATGAGTTTCCTTTCCGGGATCGAAGCCATTGGCTTCGCACATCAGCGCGCCCGCTCCGATCAGGAGATCGCCGAAACCGGCGCGCGCGCCGATGCAGCTATGGCGATGGTGCGTCGCATAGCTGTGGGTCATATAGCCGGAGTGCTCCCACTCGTCGGCATAGAACACGCGCTCCCACGGCACAAAAACCTTGTCGAACATGAGCACGCCGGTCGATTGGCCGAATTTGTTGCTGAACAGCGCGGATTTTTCGCCCGGACGACCGGCCGGCCGCGCAACGATCGTTAATCCTGCCGCGTCGCACGGGACCGCGCAGCAAATCGCAAATGCCGCGTCTTGTTCCGTCATATTGCGGCACGGCATGACCAGAAACTCATGCATATAGGGCGCGCCGGTAACAATCGCCTTGGTTCCGGAAATGACGACGCCTTTGGCACTGCGCTCGACGATGTGCACATACGTATCCGGATTGGCTTGCTGGTGCGGTCGTTTGCTCCGATCGCCCTTGGCATCGGTCAACGCTATGCCGACCGACAGGTCGCGCTCTTGCGCATCGTGCAAATAGTTCAGGAAGTTCTGACTGTGTGCAGTGCCCTTAGCGGCATCGATACGATGGGTCGCCTGATATATCGCATTGAATGCGTCATGCGCCAGATAACGTTGCGCGCAGCCTGTTTCCTGGCACAGCAAACGCACTGCCTCGAGCTTGTTCAAAAGATCGCCGCTGCTGGTGTTGATATGCAGCATGCGGTTGATCTGCTTGCCGGAACTGTGCTGTGTTGCCAGCATGAGCGGCGCGAATTCTGTTTTGAGCGCGTAATCGTAAGTCACGCCCAGCGCGTTGATTCCCGGCGCAAACGCCGGCTCATCGGCCACCGACTCCACCCGCCTGCCGCCGAGATACACGGTTGGTTTGTATTGCCGCAAGGATTCGCGGTATTCCTCAGAACTCATCAACATTTCGGTCTCCTGAATAAACATGGTCGAATCAAGTGGCGCCATGAGATGCGATGCAGTCCGTGCAGCAGTCGGTAGCGACTGATCATCGTTGATTCGCAGAGTGCTTGATGCCCGCAAATTCATACTGCGGCAACAATGGCAAAGAATGCCGTGATCTGACTCGGGGGGCGTGCTCAACGCGACGTCGCGGAAAGAAACGCGACCCCCCACCCCACGCCGAACCCATTCACTTCCGACCCCACTGCCCCGAGCCCACCCTTGCAATTGCTCGCCGATAAATCCATGTGGAGCCAGGGCACGTCGTCGATGAAGCGATTCAGGAAGCGCGCGGCGAGGATGTGGTCAGCCTCGCCTTCAAGCGTGCATTGCTTGATGTCGGCAATGCTGCTGTCAAGCGCAGGCTCGTAATCGGCGTCGAGCGGGAAGCCGCACAGGCGCTCGCCGCTTTCCTTGCCGGCGGCGATCGCGTGCGCCATCAGCTCGTCGCGATTGCTGAAG
>JACMKV010000248.1 GCA_014379915.1 Burkholderiales bacterium | reverse complement strand
TTTACGTCCGATCGCGACCAGCAAGTGGCTGCCGGCAATGACCTTCTTCGCGCCGCCGCCAAGCTGCAACTGCGCGTTGAACGCGCCGGCCAACCCGTCGACGCGGTCGATACGCTCGAGGCTCGCATCGAGATGAAATTGCACGCCCTCGGCCGCGAGGCGGTTATGCACGATCTGCGCTGCTTCGGCATCGTCGTTCGCCAGAATGCGCGACTCGCGCTCGACGACGTGAACCTCGCTGCCCAGCCGCTTGAATGCCTGCGCCATCTCGATGCCGATCGGGCCGCCGCCGAGGATAATCAGCGCAGGCACGGCTTCGCTGAGGCCAAACACGGTTTCATTGGTCAAATACGGAACGCCGTCGAGGCCGGGGATTTTCGGAACAGCGGGTTGCGATCCGGTCGCGATCACGAACTTTTTCGCAGTGATCGTGCGCGCGCCGACTTTGAACGCTGCACGGCTGATGAATCGCCCGTCACCGAAAACGACGTCGATGCCGAGGCCACGAAAACGCTCGGGGCTGTCGTGCGGCTCGATTGCCTTGATTACCGACTGAACGCGTTGCATGACGCGCGCGAGGTCGATCCGCGGCGGGTCGGCGTCGACGCCAAACCTGCCGGCCTCGCGCACCGTCTGCGCGACCTTGGCCGAATGCAGCAATGCCTTGCTCGGCACACAGCCGTAGTACAGGCACTCGCCGCCCAGCGCACGCTTTTCGATCAGCGCCACTTTCGCTCCCAGTAGCGCCGCGCCGGCCGCCGCGACCAGTCCGCCCGAGCCGCCGCCGATCACGCATATGTCATAGTCAGGTTTGCTCACGAACTTTTCCTGAAAAGTAGTCGCTGCGAGCGCGGGCTGCTTACAGAAGCCCGAGACTATATTTCAATGCGGGTGCCGAGCTCTATCGCCCGATTCGCCGGAATGTTGAAGTAATCGGTTTTGCTGCCGGCATTGCGCGCGATCGTTGCAAACACGCGTTCGCGCCAGAATGCCATGCCTCCGCCCAGTTCGGCGTTGGGAACGATTTTCTCGCGCGACATGAAGAACGATGTCGTCAGCATCTCGAACTGGAACCCTTGGCTCTTTGCAATCTCGAGCGCAGCGGTCACATCCGGACGGTTCATGAAGCCATAGCGCACTGTCATTCGGTAACAGCCCTCGGCGATCTCCTCGATCCGCACCCGATTATCCGAAGAAACCCACGGCACATCCTCGATATCGACGGTCAGGAACACGACGCGTTCATGCAATACCTTGTTGTGATTTAGATTGTGCAGCAGAGCGTGCGGCGTGACGTCCGGCGTCGCGGTCATGAAAACCGCGGTCCCGGGGACGCGCTGCGGCGGACTGAGGGCCAGTGATCCGAGCAGGCCGCTGAGCGGCACCGATGAGGCCGCCAACCTTTCGAACAGGATTTGGCGACCTCTACACCACGTCGTCATCACCGTGAACATGATGAGCGCGAGCAGCAGCGGGAACCAACCGCCTTCGGCGACTTTCAGCAGCGCCGCCGATAGAAAGGTGGCGTCGATCACGATGAAAAAGCCGGTCGCCAGAAGGCAGACGACAAGTGGATAGCCCCAACCATAACGGATCACAAAAAACGTCAGGAAAGTCGTGACCATCATCTCGCCCATCACGGCGACGCCGTAGGCCGAGGCCAGCTTGGACGAAGAACCGAAGCCGACGACGGCGGCGAGGACGACCGCGAGCAATAGCCAATTCACACCGGGAATATAAATCTGGCCGAAGGTTCTGGCCGAGGTGTGCAGGATATTCATGCGCGGCAGATAGCCGAGCTGGATCGCCTGATGGGTAATCGAGTAGGCGCCCGAAATCGTCGCTTGCGATGCGATCACGGTCGCCACCGTCGCGAGCACGATCATCGGATACAACGCCCACCCCGGGGCGGCCAGGTAGAACGGATTTTCGATCGCTGCGGGATCGGCGATCAGCAGCGCACCCTGGCCAAAATAATTCAGCACCAGCGCCGGTGCGACAAGGCCGAACCACGCTATGCGCACCGCGCGCCTGCCGAAATGCCCCATGTCGGCATACAGCGCTTCGGCGCCCGTAATAGCCAGCAGCACCGCGCCGAGCACCACGAACGACGCAAAGCCGTGGCCGGTGACGAAGCCGATCGCGTGCATCGGGTTGATCGCTTGCACCACGATCGGGTTTTTAATAATGTTCCAGATACCGATTGCGGCCAGCGTTGCAAACCAGATCACGCAGATCGGCCCGAACAGCGTTCCAACGACGGCGGTGCCGTGGCGCTGTATCAAAAACAGCGCGACCAGCACGCCGATCGCGATCGGCACGACATAAGGTTTGAAGGCCGTGGTGCCGATCTCCAGCCCTTCAACCGCCGACAAAACCGAGATCGCCGGCGTCAATACCGCATCGCCGAAAAACAACGACGCGCCGAACACGCCGATTAAGAGCAGCACACGGCGCCACTTCGGATGGCCTTGCGCCGAGCGCGACGCCAGCGCGAGCAGCGCCATGGTGCCGCCTTCGCCGCGATTGTTCGCGCGCAACACGAGCGTCACATACTTGAGCGTGACAACGATCATCAATGCCCAGAAGATCGCCGACAATCCGCCGAGGATCGTCACCGTGCTGAGCGGAATGCCGTGATCGGGCGAAAACGTTTCCTTGACCGCATACAACGGGCTGGTGCCGATATCGCCGTAGACGACGCCGAGGGCGAGCAGCGTCAGCGTGGCGGTAGAGGATTTGTGAGCGGTATGATCGTTGCGTTCCATGCGATATGCGGTTAGGCGCTGAATTGGCCGGCCAGCTCGTGGACTTCTCCGCCACCGCCTTTCGCGATGCAGGCGAGAAGCGCGGGCATCAGCGGCAAAAGATCGGTCAATCGGTTCGTCTTGGCACGCAGAACGATAACGCTAAAGGGGCGATGGTCGAGCCGCTGCTGCTTGGGGATGCTTTTGTCCAAGGTAACCAGAACGTCAAACCTTCCGGCCATTATGTCGAGCAAAGGACCATCGTTGAGATCGGCCCAACGCATTTCAACTCGTTTTAACCTGTGTCCGGGAAATTCGCTTCTGCTTCTTAAGCGCCTCGGCGTGCGCAGCCATCGAGGACAATTCGCATTGCTCGCCGCTCTAAAGGCTAAGCGGCAACCGTCTTATCCAGAAGCGCCGACTTCGCGAGCTCCAACACTGCGATCGCGAGTTCGCGGAAACGCTCCAAGAAAATCGCCTAATGAATCCCCGGCCTCGAGATAATCCAGCAGCGCCCGCACCGGAACCTGGGTTCCGGAAAATACCGGCGTGCCGCCGAGCTTGGCAGGCGATGTCGTAATTTAAGGGTCAGGAGCGGCCTTCTGTTTCTCCGTGTAGCCGTTGACTTTAGCACCGCTTCAGCCAGCCGGCGAATGCGAAGGCGCGGATAAATCCTCGCTCCATATCGATCGCCTTGCGCTACAACACATACCGCGCCAAATCCTCGCTCTTCGCCAGTTCCTCCAGACGCCCATTCACATAAGGCGCGTCTATCGTCACCGTCGAATTTTCGTAGCGTCCGGCATCGAACGAAATTTCCTCGAGCAGCTTTTCCATCACCGTGTACAAGCGCCGCGCGCCGATGTTTTCGGTTCGTTCGTTGACTTCCCAGGCGATCTCGGCGAGCCGCTTGATCGCATCCGGCCTGAAGTCGAGCGCGACGTTTTCGGTTGCGAGCAGCGCCTCATATTGCTTGGTCAGGCAGGCGTCGGTGTTGGTCAGGATCTGCTCGAAATCGGCGACCGACAGCGATTCGAGCTCGACGCGGATCGGCAGCCGGCCCTGCAGTTCAGGGATCAAGTCGGACGGTTTGGACATGTGGAACGCGCCGCTGGCGATGAACAGGATGTGGTCAGTCTTGATCATGCCGTATTTGGTTGTGACCGTCGTACCCTCGACCAGCGGCAATAGATCGCGCTGCACGCCCTGCCGCGACACCTCGGCGGCGCCGCTTCCCAAGCCGTCCGAACGGCTGGTGATCTTGTCGATCTCGTCGAGAAACACGATGCCGTTTTGCTCGACATTGTTGACGGCCTGGGCTTTCAGATCGTCGAGGTTGACGAGGTTGTGCGCCTCCTCCTCGGTGATCAGCTTCATCGCCTCCCTGATTCTCAGCTTGCGCGTTTTCTTCTTGCCGCCGCCGATATTCTGGAACATACCCTGAATCTGGCTGGTCAGGTCTTCCATGCCGGGCGGTGCGAAGATTTCCATGTGCGCTTGCACAGCGGCGATTTCGATCTCGATTTCGCGATCGTTGAGCTCGCCTTCGCGCAGCTTCTTGCGAAATTTCTGGCGCGTTGCGTTATCGCGATGAAGAGCGCCGCCATCGACGTCGCCATTGCTGCTGCTGTGAAAGCCGCTTTCGCGCGCCGGCGGCAGCAAGGCATCGAGGATGCGATCCTCCGCGGCATCCTCGGCGCGGTGCCGAACCTTGCGCGTTTCCCGTTCGCGCGCGTCCTTGATCGCCGATTCGACCAGGTCGCGGATGATCGAATCGACGTCGCGACCGACATAGCCGACTTCGGTAAATTTTGTCGCCTCGATCTTGATGAACGGCGCGTCCGCGAGCCGCGCCAGCCGTCGTGAAATCTCGGTTTTGCCGACGCCGGTCGGGCCGATCATCAAAATGTTTTTCGGTGTGATTTCCTGGCGCAGCGGCTCATCGACCTGCTGGCGCCGCCAGCGGTTGCGCAGCGCGATTGCGACGGCGCGCTTGGCCGCGGCCTGGCCGATGATGTGTTTATCGAGTTCGTGAACGATTTCCTGGGGGGTCATTTCGAAGATCAGAGGGATCAGGGATCAGGATCCTGGGAGGGGCTTCCGCAATTCCCGATACCTATTCCTTATCCGCGGCATCAAGGGTTTCGATCACGTGCTGTTGATTGGTGTAAATGCACAGCTCGCCGGCGATGGTCAGCGACTTGGCGACGATGTCGCGCGCGGAAAGCTCGGTGTTGTCGAGCAGCGCTTTCGCCGCCGCCTGCGCGAATGCGCCGCCGCTGCCAATCGCCAGAATGCCGTACTCGGGTTCGAGCACATCGCCGTTACCGGTAATCACGAGCGAGGCATCGCGGCCCGCGACCGCGAGCATGGCTTCGAGGCGACGCAGCATGCGATCGGTGCGCCAATCCTTGGCCAGTTCGACTGCCGAGCGCAGCAGATGCCCCTGATGCTTTTCGAGCTTGGCTTCGAAGCGCTCGAACAAGGTGAATGCATCGGCGGTGCCGCCGGCAAAACCGGCGAGCAGCTTATCGTGATACAGGCGGCGCACTTTTTTCGCGCCGGCTTTCACGATGATGTTGCCCAGCGTGACCTGACCGTCGCCGCCGAGAGCGACTTGCCCGCCGCGCCGCACCGACAGAATGGTCGTGCCGTGATACTGCTCCATCGCATTCCCCGGTTTTGCTCAACGATTGCTGCGGATGCCAGCCGCGAGGCGCCGGCCGGAGCCGGATTAGGAACCTCTGATTAAGTGCCGTTCGCCCTGAGCTGTCGAAGGGCAATCGCACAGCTCATTGATTGAGTGAGGTCCTCTATTCATGGGTTTGCTTCGACGCACTCAGCACAGGCTAGCTCACCACGAACGGAGGACTTACAGTAATCAGAGCCTCTTTAGTGGTGCTTGCTTTTGACCAGCGTCGCGACTTGATCGATGCCCATGACCCGGCACAGCGCGAAAACCATCTCGTTGGCGCCGATCAGACGAACGCCTTTGCCGCCCTGGCGGATGCCGGTCAGGATGTTCAGCAGCATGCCGCAGCAGACGAAATCCATGCGCCGCAGATCGAGCATGTCGACCTCGATTGCGATCCGAGACGCCGCGTAGTCGACGAAGTCGCGCAGTTGCGGCTCGGTCGAGCCCGCCATCTCGCCGGTCAATGCGAATCGGCTTCCCGGCGCCGCAGCGCGTTCCTGAGCCCCTTCCACTTCCGGCTTCGGCTGCGAGGCGGCTTCATCGCCCCAGTGGGGTGCTGTTTCCCACGACGGCGGCGATACCTCGGTTTCGACCGCGTACTGCACGGCCAGATCATCGAACTCGGCCTGTTTGCCTAGTATCTGATAAAGCTCGAGCAGCAGCAGGCAAGGCGCCGTTTTCTCGTTGCCGTGTGCCGTCGGCAGCGCATCCAGCGCGACTTGCGCGAGGTGGTCGGCGCCCGCCAGCGACAGCGGCGCGCCGCGCTTGCGCAGGTTTTGCAGCGTCTCCCGTAATAGCGCGCTTCCTTCGGTCGTTATGCCGTCGATTTTGCTCAAGTCGAGCCGCGCCTGGTTTTTACTGTCTATCGTGCGCACAAGCTGCTCGAGCTGCGGCTTGCACGCGGCAGTCAGCGTTCCTGACAAGCTCGCGGTCCCGGCTGCTGCCGGCTTCGTTGCTTTGGGCGCAGCCTTGGCTTTTTCCCGATTGCGCCACGGCGGCGGCGAGCGTTCGAATTTGACGACGAAATCGAGTGCTAAGTCGTCGAATTCCTGCTGCATGCCCTGTAATTGATACAGATCGAATAGCATCAGCCACAGCGAACGGTTGCTCGAACCGAGTTTTTCGCCTACCCCCTGCAGCAAAACGGCAATTGCCGGCTGAATCTGATTGTTTGCGTACAGTATGGCGGCCTCTTCAGCGGCGCCGGAGAGCTCGGCCGGTGAATCCGATACCTCGAAACCGGATTCCGATAAGGTCTGCTTTTTCGGTGATGTCTGGGGTTGGGCTTTAGGCGCTACTTTAGGTGCAATCTTTTTCGCAGCGGCGCCCGCTGCCTCGGGCGCCAGGCTCGCTTTGCGCGCTTGCGGAACGGCGACCTTAGGGGCTATTCCGCCTACGGGAGGCGCTATCGTCTTGGGCGCTGCTTTGCTTGTTGCCGGCTTGCGCTTGGCGGACGCAGGTGTAGGCGAATCTTTTTTGCGGAAAAAAGAAAATACCACGTGGTCGTTGATCCGGAGTGACGAGGAGGAGCGTCCGGGCTTTTATAGCATATGGACGCTTGCGCCGCAATTACGCGCCCGCCGGGCGCCGCGCGGCTCGAAAATCTCGCCTTGAAGACAGCAAAGGCGATCTCCTGGAAATCCCCGGCACCCCGAACAGCGCGCCGCGCCCGCCCGATGGCGCGATGTCTTTCAGGAATCAGAAACGTGGGAGAACGTGCGCCGGCACTGCTGGTTGTCCTGCATCGATCACGGTTTTTTCTTCGCGCGCGGGTGCGCCTTGTCGTAAACCTTGGCCAGATATTGAAAATCGAGATGCGTATAGATCTGCGTCGTCGAAATGCTGGCATGACCGAGCATTTCCTGCACTGCCCGCAGATCGCCGCTCGATTGCAGCACATGCGAAGCGAACGAATGCCGCAACATGTGCGGATGAGCGTTGCTGGCAACGCCGTGTTTGACCGCCCAATGCTTGATCCGGTACTGGATCGCGCGGCCCGACAGCCGGCCGCCTCTGGCGTTGATGAACAGCGCGGGCTCTTCGGGCTTGGCCGATAGCGCGCGGCTTGCGATCCATTCGTCCAGCGCGCGCCGCGCAAACGCGCCGACCGGAACGATGCGCGTCTTGCTGCCTTTGCCGGTCACCCGTACCGTGCCGTCGCCGAGCAAATCGGCCAGGTCGAGGCTGGTCAGTTCAGTCAGCCGCAAACCCGAGCTGTAGCCGAGTTCGAATATCGCCTTGTCGCGCAAGGCGAGCGGCGTTTGCGCGTCATTGCCGGCCGCATTTTTGGCCGAAGGGGCGTCGAGAAACTGCGCGGCGGCATCGGGCGACAGCGCTTGCGGCAGCATTCGCGGCGATTTCGGCGCGCGCAGGCCGACGCACGGGTTGTGCGAAAAACCGTGATCGCGCGCGAGGTAGTTGAAAAAACAGCGCCATGCCGAAAGCATGCGCGCGAGGCTTTTGCCGCTCAAGCCGCGCGCGTGCAGGCGGCCGACGAAGCTTCGGATGTTGTGGATCTTGAGTTCGGCGAGCGCGTTGCGCTGCTGATAGACAAAGCCGGCATGATCGGCGCCATCCTCCTCGCGGTCATCGGGCGCTGTGGGCGCGGCGAGCAAACCGAGCAAGGCGCGCACGTCGCGCGCATAGTTCGACGCGGTATGCGGGCTCAATCCGCGCTCGCGGCTTAAGTGATCGATAAAGCTGGCAAGATACCGCGCGTCAGCGCCGTCCGATGCAGTTGGGCTGGCAGCCGTGCCCATTTCGCTTAGCCGATCCTGAAATAACGCGAGAATGCGGCGCTAACCGCATCGCCCAAATGGCGCAAATAGTGGGTTCCCATTTCCGGGTAGAAGCGCTGCGGATCTTCGCTGGCGAGCACGAGCAGGCCGAACGTATCGGGCTGCCGCAGCGCGACGTAGGCAAACGAGCGTAGCTGCTCGGGGTCGTGGCCGAACCATTCAGCCGTATCGGCCATCGCCTGGTGGCTGCATTGCGGGCTCGTCAGCGCTTCGGCGAAAGCGCGGGCTTCGGCGCTGGCTTCGCGGAATTCAGCCAGATCGGCCTCGCCGCCTTCGGCCCAAAGGCGCAGGGCGACGTGCGGCACAGCGAAATCTTCGCGCAGATTGAAGTACAGCGCGTGGCGCAGCACTTCAAGATCGCGCGCACCGGTCAGCGCGACCGTCATCCGGTGCAACCGCTCGTCGACCACTTCATTGTCGCGCGCTGTCTGGATCAGCTCTTCGAGCTTCATTTCGAGCGCACGATTTTTATCGCGCAGGCTCAGAATTTGCCGCTCGCTGATCGAAATCGCGCGGCCGCCGTGCGGATGCGGAATATGCATGCCGGCGACGAGGTCAGCGTATTGCTCAAAAAACTCGGGGCGCTCTTTCAGGTAGCGCGCGACTTCTTCCGACTTCATGAATTGTGGTCCTCCGGTAATTGGATTTCGCCTTCGAATACGGTTACTGCCGGGCCGCTCATCATCACGGATTCTCCTTCCCCGCCCCATAAAATGCGCAGATGGCCGCCGCGCGTTTCAACGTCGACCGACACATCGAGCAGCCCGCGCGAAATGCCGGCAATGACGGCAGCGCACGCGCCGCTGCCGCACGCTAGCGTTTCGCCGGCGCCGCGCTCAAAGACGCGAAGGCGAATATGGCTGCGATCAAGCACCTGCATATAGCCGGCGTTCACGCGTTGCGGAAATCGTTCGTGGCGTTCGATCAACGGGCCTTCGCAAGCAACCGGCGCCAGATCGATGCTGCCGACGATTTGCACGGCATGCGGATTGCCCAGCGCCAGCGCGCTGATTTCGATGTGGCGGTCGCTGACGTGCAGCATATAAGTTAGCGCACGTTTTTCCGCAACAAAAGGAATCTCGGCAGGCTCGAAAACCGGTTCGCCCATGCTCACGGTGACGGCGCCGCCATCTTCGAGCCTTGGAACCAGCACGCCGCCGCGGGTTTCGACGCGAATTTCGCGCTTTCTGGTCAGGCCGCGATCCGTAACGAAACGGGCAAAGCAGCGCGCGCCGTTGCCGCATTGCTCGACTTCCCCGCCATCGGCATTGAATATCCGATAGAAAAAGTCGTTGCCCGGCGCTTTCGCCGGCTCCACAAGCAACACCTGATCGCAGCCTATGCCGAAGCGGCGGTTGGCGATCAGCCGTATTTGTGCGGGCGCCAGGGCCAGCGGGTAGGACGTCGCGTCGAAGACGACGAAGTCATTGCCGAGCCCATGCATCTTGGTGAATTTCAAAAGCACTGAGGTCGTCGAGTGACTTTCCGGCTTCGGCCGAGCACGCTGCGGAGGAGCATTTTCGATAATGGCTGGAAAATCGACGGGCTGAAATCTGCGGAGCGAACGAACCTGTTTTTTTGCGACCGCTATGCGCGGATAATCGGAGTCGATTTACTTCCGACCGAACCCGGAGCCCTCAGAGCCGCAATTTCCCAAGCTGTGTTATCCTAGCGGCCCTTTATCCAGCCTGGCGAAAGCACGATGAACGACTACCTTTTTACTTCCGAATCGGTTTCCGAAGGACATCCCGACAAAGTCGCCGATCAGATATCCGACGCGGTGCTTGATGCGATTCTAGCGCAAGACCCGACGGCGCGTGTAGCCGCCGAGACGCTGGTCTCGACCGGTCTGGTTGTACTCGCCGGCGAGATCACGACTAAAGCCAATATCAATTATGGCAGCGTCGCGCGCCAGGCGATCCGGCAAATCGGCTATAACGACCCGGAATTGCGCTTCGACGCCGAGGGTTGCTCGGTCATGGTCTGTTACGGCCGGCAATCGCCGAATATCGCGCAAGGCGTCGATCGCGCATCTGACGAGTACCTGAATCAGGGCGCCGGCGACCAGGGCCTGATGTTCGGCTATGCCTGCGATGAAACCGCCGCCATGATGCCGGCGCCGATTTACTACGCGCATCGCCTGGTGCAGCGGCAATCCGAAATTCGCCGCGACGGCCGCCTGCCCTGGCTGCGCCCCGACGCCAAGTCGCAAGTGACGTTCCGCTATGTCGACGGCAAGCCGAAAAGCATAGACACCGTGGTTCTGTCGACGCAGCACCATCCAAGCATGAACGAAAAACAGAAGGAACTCGCAGAAGCGATCATCGAGGAAGTCATCAAGCCGGTGCTGCCGACCGAATGGCTGGCGCATACGCGTTATCTGGTCAATCCGACCGGCTGCTTTGAAATCGGCGGCCCGCACGGCGACGCCGGCCTGACCGGCCGCAAAATCATCGTCGACACCTACGGCGGCGCAGCTCCACACGGCGGCGGCGCGTTTTCCGGCAAGGATCCGTCGAAGGTCGACCGCTCTGCCGCTTATGCCGCGCGTTATGTCGCCAAGAACATTGTGGCAGCGGGGATCGCGCGCCAATGCCAAGTGCAGTTGTCGTATGCGATCGGGGTCGCCAAGCCGATCAACGTCACGGTTTATACCAAAGGCACCGGTTTGATTTCCGATGAGCGGATCGCGAAGCTCATCACGAAGCATTTCGATCTGCGGCCGCGCGGCATCATCCAGATGCTCGACTTGCTGCGGCCGATCTACAACAAGACCGCGGCGTACGGTCATTTCGGCCGCGATGAGCCCGAATTTACCTGGGAAGCAACGGACAAGGCGGAGGCGCTACGCGCCGAAGCCGGCATCAAGCGCGAGGTGGCCATCGCCTAGCGGTAAAACTAAATCCCGCACCCCGAGGAGCGCTGCAGCAGGCCGCCAAAGGCTGTGAGGCTCGGGGGAGCCTGGGTTTCAATCGAAACGGCGCTCGAATTCTTCTCACTGACATGGAGAGACGTAATGAGCGCCGTACTGCAAACTAAAAGTTCCACCGACTACAAAGTCGCAGATATTTCCCTGGCCCCGTGGGGCCGCAAGGAAATCGCGATTGCCGAAACCGAAATGCCGGGTCTGATGGCGATCCGCGAGGAGTTTGCCGCCCTGAAATCGCTCCGCGGGGCGCGCATCACGGGTTCCCTGCACATGACTATCCAGACCGCGGTGCTGATCGAAACGCTGGAAGCGCTGGGGGCTGAAGTGCGCTGGGCATCGTGCAATATCTATTCGACTCAGGATCACGCCGCCGCAGCGATTGCGGCCGGCGGCACCGCGGTATTCGCGGTCAAGGGCGAAACGCTCGAAGAATATTGGGACTACTCGCATCGCATATTCGAATGGCCTGACGGTGGTTACTCGAACATGATCCTCGATGACGGCGGTGATGCGACGCTGCTGCTGCATCTAGGGGCCAAGGCTGAGGAAGATGGCTCGCTGCTCGCGCATCCCGGGAGCGAGGAAGAAACCTTTCTGTTCGCGTCGATCAAGGCCAAACTCAAGCAGGATGCCAAGTGGTATTCAACGCGCTTAGCAAAGATCAAAGGCGTGACCGAAGAGACCACCACTGGAGTCAAGCGGCTGTACCAGATGGCCAAGGAAGGCCGGCTCGCATTCCCGGCGATCAATGTCAACGATTCGGTCACCAAGAGCAAATTCGACAATCTGTACGGCTGCCGCGAATCGCTGGTCGACGGCATCAAGCGCGCGACCGATGTGATGGTCGCAGGCAAGGTCGCGCTGGTGGCGGGCTACGGCGATGTCGGCAAAGGTTCGGCGCAGGCGCTGCGCGCGCTATCGGCGCAAGTCTGGGTGACTGAGATCGACCCGATCTGTGCGTTACAGGCGGCGATGGAAGGCTACCGCGTCGTAACCCTGGATTACGCCGCCGATAAAGCCGACATCTTCGTCACCGCGACCGGCAATTTCCACGTCATCACGCACGAGCATATGAAGGCGATGAAGGATCAGGCCATTGTCTGCAACATCGGCCTCTTAGAGATCGAATTCGACTTCGCCGGAATCTAGCAGTACCAGTGGGTGATCATCAAGCCGCTGGTCGTCCACTTCTTCTTCCCCGACGGCAAGCGTATGATTTTGCTGGCGGTGGGCC
>JACMKV010000247.1 GCA_014379915.1 Burkholderiales bacterium | reverse complement strand
TTGCACATGCCGCCAATTCGCTAAGGTTGGTTTCTGCGCTCGGCGATTGCGAGGGAACGGTTCGGCTCGGTGATCGCCTCGCCCTTCGCCGGCGTTCACATCGTCGAGGCGACCAAGCAGGTCTATCGCCCGATCGCGGCGCGGCGCGAGCGGCGCAGACTAATCCCGGTGATGGAGCCGGTGCTGGTGCCGACGACGTCGCCGCGCGACAGCCAGGAAGCGATTAACTAGAAACGACCAAAAGAAAAATTGAGCCGCAAGCGGTTCGCCTGCGGCTCAATCGAACAGTCTGACAATCGTCGGAGAATTATTCGCCGACCGGACCGAAGCCATCGCCGGTTGGCGGCGCGCCGCCACCTTCCGGGCGTGGGCCGTTATGACGGCGGCGGCGGCGATGCTGGAAGCGATCGCCGCGGTCTGCACGTTCACCATCCGGGGCGGCGGGGTTCGGCTGCGGTTGTCCGCCGGTGATGAACGAGGGCAGGCGATCGATATCGACGTCATTGACCGGCGGCTGGGGTTGCGGCTGCGGCTGTGGACGATTCTCGCGGAATTGCTGTTCGCGCTGAGGTTCGCGCTGCTGTTGCTGTTCGCGAGGCTCGCGCTGCTGCTGTTCGCGCTGAGGCTCACGCTGATAGGGCTGCTCGCGCGGCAGATAAGGCTGCTGTTGCTGCGGCTGGGGTGCGAAGCCCGGTTCGGCGCCGAAATTGGAGAATTCGCCTTCGTTCTCTTCGCCGGAATCGTCGCGCATCTCGCCGTCGGGGCGCTGCTGAAACTGCTGCGGCTGATTCTGCCGGAACTGTTCCTGCGCGGCGGCAATGATGCGGAAATAATGTTCGGCGTGCTGGTAGTAGTTTTCGGCAGCGACCGGATCGCCCGAGCCCTGCGCGTCGCGCGCAAGCTGCACGTATTTCTCGGCCAGGTGCGAAGCTGTGCCGCGAATCTTGATCTCCGGACCGTTGGATTCGAAAACCCTGGTCATCGGATTCTGGCCACGCCGATTGCTGTTGTTATTGTTGTTATTATTATTGCTGTGGCTGTGGTTGTTGTTGCGATTCCGCATACGCTTGTTGTTCTGGCCGTTTCTCATATCGCGCTTCTCATACATCCCGAGTTGTTGCTCTCAAACTGCAAGTCAGAATTCCCGGACGGCGGATGCAGGTCCGCCGTCGTCGTTACGCTGCGTTCAATCGATAATGTGTCGCGGCCATATTGGCGCGTTGCTCCTGCCGCGCGCCTGTACGTGCGCCGGTCCGGTGTGCTTGGATGTCAAAGCGTCGTCTTGGGTTCTCGCCGCAATATCAGGCTTTCGTTCGTTCCCGGTCATCGCAGTCGCGCAGCACTTTCAGCCGTCGCGTCCCAACAACCTGGCGTCCAAATGTGACGTGCCCTGGAGCCGTTTGATCGTCGGGCCTGCTCCTCTGAGCACCGCTGCCTGTCTCTGCAGCGACTCAACCCGCAGCATCTGCGGGGCCAGCGGCCCGGAACCGATCTTTGGTCGGAAGCTAGTCGCTCTCGACGGATAATCCAAGGGTTATTTTCGTGTTTTTGACCTCATTAACTCACGGGTTTGCGGCCCCATACGACTCGCGCAATGCCTGCCAGGTCGTGCCGATGCGGCCGAATTGTGTGCAGTCCCGCAGCCTGCATCAGTTCGGCGACATCATCGGCCTGCCCTTTGCCGACTTCGAGCGCGAATGCGCCGCCCGGATCCAGCAGGCCTGCGATATCGCGCGCCATGGCGCGATAGGCGACGAGCCCGTCGCTGCCGCCGTCGAGCGCCCGCCGCGGATCGTACTCGCGCACCTCGCGCGCCAGCGTAGTGATTTCGCCTCGCACGATGTAGGGCGGGTTCGAGACGATCAGGTCGAACGGCCCCGCAAGTTTCTCGCAATAGTCGCATTCGATGAACGCCGACCGCTGGCCAAGTCCCAGCCGTTCGGCGTTGGCTTTCGCCGTGCGCAGCGCGCCGGCGCTGATGTCGGCGCCGATGCCCATTGCCGTGGGCAGCTCATGCAACAGCGCCAGCAGGATCGCGCCCGAGCCGGTACCGATATCGGCGATGCGCAGCGGTTCGTGTGGGTCGCCGGCGGCTCGAATCAGTTCGAGCGCCGCTTCGACCACGGTTTCCGTGTCCGCGCGCGGCACCAGCGTGTCGGCCGAGAGCAGAAGCCTCAAGCCCCAGAATTCCTTCTCGCCGAGAATGCGAGCGACCGGTTCGTGCCTCAGTCGCCGCTGCGCCAGCGCCGCAAGGAGATGTGATTCGCTGTCCTGCAAAGGACGTTGCGCTGCGACTGTCAGGCCGGTCAGGTCGAGCTGGGTCGCGGCGCCGACGAGCAGCCGGGCATCCAGCTCCGGCGTGTCGAGATGCTCCGACTTCAACTGTTGCGTCAGTTCCCGCCGCGCGGCTTCAATGGACAGGTTTGCGAAATCGCCGCTCACGCGCTCACGCCTTCGGTCGCAAGCAGGGCCGCCTGATGCTCCGTGGTCAGCGCATCGATCAGTTCGTGCAGCGCCTCGCCGGAGATGACCTGCGGCAACTTGTAGAGCGTCAGGTTGATGCGATGATCGGTGACGCG
>JACMKV010000246.1 GCA_014379915.1 Burkholderiales bacterium | reverse complement strand
TATTCGCTGATCGGCAGGCGATCGATGGCGAGCACACCGGCGATGAAAATGACGATCGACAGCACGGCCGCAAAGCGCGGCCGGTCGATGAAGTAGCGGGAAATGTTCATGGCTGCGTAGCTGGCTGGGTTTAGCGACCGGCGCGACCGGCGAGCTTGGTCGTGGAACGGGCCTCAGCTTTCTTGTCCGCGGGCTGTTCCACCGGCTTTTCTGCTGGCTTTGCCGCCGGCGCTTTTTCAGGCGCTGAACCTGGTGCCGATTCAGTTCGTGAGTCAGTCGTTGAATCCTTCGCCGAATCTGTTGCCGCTGATGGCGCTTTGTCATTTGCTCCCGGCGCACCCGCCGGCTTGTCGGCTTCGAGCATAGTCACTTGCTGCGGCGTGACCGCATCGCCTGGCTTCACGCGCTGCAGGCCGTTTACGACGATCACCTCATCGCCCTTGAGCCCCTGCCGCACGACGCGCAGGCCATCGATCATCGGCCCGAGCTTCACTTCGCGATAGACCGCCTTGTTGTCGGCGCCGACGACGAGGACGAATTTCTTGCTCTGGTCGGTGCCCACAGCGCGGTCATTGATCAGGATCGCTTGATAGGTGCCGCTGCCGACCAGCTTCAATCGGGCAAACAGACCGGGCGTGAACTTGCGCTCCTTGTTATCGAACACGGCGCGCGCGCGTATGGTGCCGGTTTCGGGGTTGAGCGCGTTGTCGACGAAATCGACGTAGCCTTGGTGCGGGTGGCCCTGCTCGTTGGCGAGGCCGAGATAGATTGGATTTTTGGTCGTGCGTGAACTGGCGCGCTCGCCGCTTCGCCCAAGCTCGGCATACTTCAGATAAATCTGCTCGTCGCCCTCGAAATAGGCGTAGATCGGATCGATGGAAACGACGCTGGTCAGCAGAGTCGCCGGCGCACCCGAGTTGCCGCCGGTCACCAGATTGCCGACCGTGACCTCGGCAAAACTGGTGCGGCCGTCGATCGGCGAGCGGATTTTGGTGTAATCGAGATTGAGTCGGGCGATACGAACCATCGCCTCAGCCGCCTTAACCGCCGCTACGGAGTCTTGCCGGCCATTTGTCCACTGGTCGTATTCCTGCTGCGAGATGGCCCTGGCCTTGTGCAGTTTGTCGGCGCGGACCAGTTCGCTCCGCGCCAGATCGGCCCGTGTTTCAGCGCGCGCCAATTCAGCCTGCGCCCGCGCCAGTTCGGCTTGCGCGGGCTTGGGATCGATCTCGAACAGCAGATCGCCCTTCCTGACCTCGGCGCCCTGGGTGAAGTTGAGCCGTTCGATATAGCCGGAAACGCGCGGCCGTATCTCGACCCGCTCGATCGCCTGCAGGCGGCCGGTGAATTCGTCCCATTCGTTGACTTCCTTCTCGATCACGGTGGCGACGCTGACTTGCGGCGGAGGCGGTGCGCCGTTGGAGCTTTGCGAATTCGTCTTGCCGCAGGCGTTGAGCATGGGCACCGCCATGAGGAGCAACAAAATTGCATTGCGCGTACGAAGCCTTGCGCCGAGGGTGGTGCTGATGCTTTTCATAATGTCGAATCCAGTGGCATATTCGGCACGCTATTCAGCAAGGCCGATGCCAGCAGTAGTTTTATCAGAAGGATCAAGAAGCTAGTCCGAAGTACCCGGGCATAATATGCATAGCTTTGTTGTGCAGCCACAACATGCGAATCGACATCTACGCCCAAGCTCCTGATTCCGCGGCGATCCTGCAGGTTGGGGAAGCACAACAGAGGGCTAGCTCCCGCGTAGCGCATACCATCCTTTAAGTTTCATTATTCACTCCACAGTCTGCGGTGAGCCGTTAAACGTCTAGCATTATTCGACCGGCCGTATTCAGGCTCTACCGACAAGTCGAATGAGGCTGCGCGAAATCGACACCTCGAACGAATTTCTTGTGCACGCTAAAGGGCGCGTTGCGGACATCGCTTGAGGGAACCGAAGAATCTGCTTTCGATTCGGGGTAAAGCAGATCCTTCGCTGCGCCTGAGGATGACGTGTTCCGAGGTTCCTCAGGTCTTCAGCCGATACCCGGTCTTGAAGATCCACCAGACCAGAGCCAGGCACAAGCCGAGGAATGCCAGCGTCATCGCGAGGCTGATGCCGACGCTGACATCGGCGATATCGTAGAAGCTCCAGCGAAAGCCGCTGATCAAGTAGACCACCGGGTTGAATAACGTCGCCTTTTGCCAGAAAGGCGGCAGCATATCTATGGTGTAGAAACTGCCGCCGAGGAAAGTCAGTGGCATCACGATCAGCATCGGCACAAGCTGGAGCTTTTCGAAACCGTCGGCCCAGATGCCGATGATGAAGCCGAACAGGCTGAACGTGACCGCCGTGAGCACGAGGAACAGCAACATCCACAGCGGATGGGCGATCTCGAGCGGCACGAACAGGCCCGCGGTCGCCAAAATGATCAGGCCGAGGATGATCGACTTGCTGGCGGCGGCGCCGACATAGCTCAGCACGATCTCGATCGGGGACACGGGCGCCGATAACAGTTCGTAAATGGTGCCCGTGAACTTCGGAAAGTAGATGCCGAACGACGCATTGGAAATGCTCTCGGTCAGCAGCGACAGCATGATCAACCCGGGCACGATGAAAGCGCCGTAGCTGACCCCCTGGATCTCGGTCATGCGCGAGCCGATGGCAGCGCCGAAAACGACGAAATACAAGGACGTCGAGAGCACCGGCGAGACGATGCTTTGCAGCAGCGTGCGCCACGTCCGCGCCATTTCGAACAGGTAAATCGCCCGCACCGCGTGGAAATTCATTGCCCTCCTCATTGGTGTCCTCTCATTACCGTCCTCGTACCAAGCTGACGAAAATCTCTTCCAGCGAGCTTTGGCTGGTGTGCAGATCCTTGAAGCGGATTCCGGCATCGTTGAGGTCTTTGAGCACGGCGGTGATGCCGGTCCGATCGGCGTGCGTGTCGTAGGTATAAGTCAATTCGTTGCCACCGGCGGAGAGGTCCAGTCGGTGGGCGGCGAGTTCGTGCGGAACGCGGTCGAGCTTGCCCTGTAGCTGTAACGTCAATTGCTTCTTGCCAAGCTTCTGCATCAGCGCGGCCTTGTCTTCCACCAGTATGATCTCGCCGTTGCTGATCACGCCGATTCTGTCGGCCATGTCTTCGGCTTCCTCGATGTAATGCGTGGTCAGGATAATGGTTACGCCGCTGCTGCGCAGCGACCGCACCATCTGCCACATATCCCGCCTCAGTTCGACGTCGACGCCCGCGCTCGGCTCGTCGAGAAAGAGTATCTGCGGCTCATGCGACAAAGCCTTGGCGATCATCACGCGGCGCTTCATGCCGCCGGAAAGCGTCATGATCTTGCTGTCCTTCTTGCCCCACAGCGACAGGTCCTTGAGCACCTTCTCGATGTGGTCGGGGTTCGCGCGCTTGCCGAACAGCCCGCGGCTGAAGCTGACCGTCGCCCACACGCTTTCGAACGCATCCGTCGTCAGCTCCTGCGGCACGAGGCCGATCCTGGACCGCGCCTCGCGATAGGCGGTGACGATATCGTGTCCATCCGCCACGACCTTTCCTGCGGTTGGATTGACGATCCCGCAGATGATGCTGATCAGCGTCGTTTTGCCGGCGCCGTTGGGGCCGAGCAACGCGAAAATCTCGCCGCGGCGAATGTCCAGGTTGATGTTCTTCAGAGCCTGGAAGCCGGAGGCATAGGTTTTGGAAAGATTCGATACCGAAACGATGGGCTGCATGTCACATAGTCTGCGCGGGTATTACATAGCGTTTGCGGCGTACAATTTACTGTCGCCGTTCTATCATGTCTAATGGATAAATCATTGTGTAGTCATCACCGGAGTGAATAGATGAGAGATATCGATCTGAATCTGCTGACGGCATTCGATGCAATCATGAGCGAGCAGTCGATTTCCCGCGCCGCGATGCGAATGAACATGACGCAACCGGCAGTCAGCAACGCGCTGGGGCGCATGCGCGTAACCTATAACGATCCGCTATTCGTGAAAGCCGGGCGCGGCGTCAAGCCGACGCCGAAAGCGGAACAATTGTGGCGCGACGTGCATGGGCCTTTGCAGGTGCTGCGCGATGCGGTACATCCGCCGGTGTTTCAGCCGGCGCGCGCGAAACGGCGATTCCGGCTGGGTACCTCAGATTTGATGACCATGGTGCTCTGGCCCGGACTGCGCCGGTTGATCGAAAAAGAAGCGCCCGGCATCGACATACTCGCCGTCCCCTACACTTGTCAGGATATGGATCGTCTGCTTGCCGATGGCGGGGCGGACATGGTTTTTGGCGTGTTCGAAGAATTGAACACCGAATATCGCTCGCAGCCGCTGTTCACCGATGACCTCATTTGCGCGATGCGCAAATCGCATCCGCTGGCCGGCGCGCCGCTGACCATGAAACGCTATCTGGCCGCCGATCATTTGCTGGTGTCGCTATCCGGCGACCCGGTTGGCAGCGTCGACAAGCTGCTCGAGCAGCAGGGGCTGAAGCGGCGCGTGGCGATGACGGTAAATCAGTTTCTCGGCGTGCCAACACTGCTCGCTGAATCCAATCTCATCTGCGTCGCGCCGCGTATCGCTGTCACCAAGTGCACGCAGAACGATTTGCATCTGACCAGGCCGCCGTTTGATATTCCAACTTCTGTCGTCAGCATGGCGTGGCACGCGCGCTGCGATCGCGATCCGGGTCATATCTGGCTGCGGCAGAGCATCGCGGCGATTTGTGCGGAGAAATCTCCGCGAGCGCTGCGATGCGCAAGCGTCGCGGATCGCAGGAGTGGTCGAAAAGAAAAAGTCGAGCTTGATCGAAACGTTTTCGCGTGAGTGAACAAAGCCGCTATTTGATTGCGCCTCTAGGCATCGATCACTTCATCAAACCGTGGCGCTCGATCAGGCTGATCACCTGATCCAGACCCAGACCGGTTTTGAGGTTGGTGAATACAAAGGGCCGATCGCCGCGCATTCTTTTCGCGTCGCGCTCCATCACTTCAAGCGAAGCGCCGACCATGGGCGCGAGATCGATTTTGTTGATGACGAGCAAGTCCGACTTGGTGATGCCGGGCCCGCCCTTGCGTGGAATCTTGTCGCCGGCGGCAACGTCGATCACGTACAGGGTGAGATCGGATAGTTCGGGGCTGAACGTCGCGGCCAGATTATCGCCGCCGCTTTCGACGAAAATGATGTCGAGATCGCTGAAGCTGGCGGTCAGCCGCGCGATCGCTTCGAGGTTGATCGACGCATCTTCGCGAATCGCGGTGTGCGGACACCCGCCGGTCTCGACACCGATGATGCGATCCGCGCTGAGCGCTTCGTTTTTGACCAGGAATTGCGCGTCTTCTTCGGTATAGATGTCGTTGGTGACGACCGCGAGTTGGTAGCGATCGCGCAGGCGTCTGCATAATGCCAATGTCAAGGCGGTTTTGCCGGAACCGACCGGGCCGCCGATACCGATGCGCAAGGGATTGTTGTTCATGGCATGGTCATGAGCG
>JACMKV010000001.1 GCA_014379915.1 Burkholderiales bacterium | reverse complement strand
GTAATAGTAATCTCCATGATGGACGTTGGGATCAAGCATTTCACCCAAAGGGAAGGAATCGTCGAACAGTTTGGGAGATTCCACTAGGCAAGTTTCGAGACGCTCACTTTGCAGTGTTTCCCGAAAAGCTTGTAGAGATATGTTTGATGGCGTCGACGCGGGTAAATGACATTGTGCTCGATCCGTTCTGCGGTTCGGGTACCACAGGCGTCGTCACTTGCAAGAATGATAGAAAGTTTTTAGGTGTTGAGTTGGTGCCGAAATATCAACAAATGGCTCAAGAACGGATTCAACAAATCGCCGCACAAGGTAGTATCTTCGCTGGATTGGATGAAAAAGCGGCTTCCGCCTAGACTAGGACAACGACATTCCACTAACGCTAAAAGAAAGGTATTAAGACGATGAAAACACTGATCAAAAACGGGCGGGTTGTTACTGCGGTGGACGACTATCGGGCGGATATTTTTATTGACGGCGAGACGGTGACGACTATCGGCAAGCGGCTGGATATGGAGGCGGATGTTGTGCTGGACGCGTCGGGGAGGCTGGTGATCCCGGGCGGGATCGATCCGCATACGCATATGGAGCTGCCGTTTGGCGGGACGTTTGCGTCGGATGATTTTTTTACCGGGACGCGGGCGGCGGCTTTTGGGGGGACGACGACGATCATTGATTTTGCGGTGCAGACGAAGGGCGAATCGATGACCGCAGGTGTCACTGCATGTTGCCAATAATCTTCTTCATCTCATCCGCGGAGAAGCCACGCAACGTTTGCGTTCGAACATTGCCGAGCGAGCCCACCTTCAGCAGCGCGGAGGTTACTGCTTCATCGGGCCCCTCGACAATCAGGACGAGGTCGTGATGTCCCACCGTCCAGTAGACGCTCTTGACCGTTATACCCAGTTTCTCGGTTGTCGCCTTAAACGCTGCAAACCGATCCACTGTGTCCTTGACGTTCCGAATTCCCTGATCGGTGAAATTCATAAGGGTGATAAACGTTGCCATGGTTTGCCTCCAGGTTAGTGCCAAGCCGACGTGACGGAATAGAGAAAGACCGTCATTTCGCATGGCGTTTGTTGACGAAAATTTACTTTACGCGCGTAGCAAAAACATCCATATGCGAAAAGTAATAGATTCACCACTGTGTATAACAAGTTGCCGCGTTCATTTTCGTTCAAATAACTCAGGGAACAGGGAGGTGCGTATTTTGTCGCGATGCTTCGTGAATTCTCGGGACGCTACCTCTCGACATCCATATCGGTTGTCGGATCTTCGCTTCGGATCTGATTACAGAACTCGATGAATGACTGAATTTCCTCCCACGTCGCTTTTCTGTTTGCGTCAGAAAGAAACGGCTCCAATCCGAAATATGACGCTTCGAGGTCATCAGCGAACTTGTAATAATCTTCTTTCTGTCGCCATGCGGCGCTGTAGAAACTATCGGAAAGCAGGCGCATCAGTTTCGCATAGCTTTTTTGCTTTTCTGGAAACGTAACTTCAAACGTCTTCAGTTCTGCCTGAGAACGCTCCGTCCAAGTGTTGAGGACGTAACCGCTTAGCACGCCAATCAATGCGATGGCTGCGGAGAGCAGCGGCAACCCAATCTCCTTAAATCGTGACTGTTCAGCCATAGGATGGAATGGTTTGACCTAGACGTAAAGTTAAGGGGCGACTTGCCGCGGTGCGTAGCGCCCCGATAAGGTTCGCGGCAACCCACGAGCGACCAACATTTCAGCCACGTTCCAATGCTTTGTTCTGGTATGAGAACGTGCTCCGAAAGACTTCATCGATCTTTCTGTTTTCCTCGGCATCACGGCAAGCGCCGTCGATGACGGCTGCAATCACCCCACGATTGAGGGCCGACATCGTCATGTTCTCGCCCCAGAAAGCGGTATTGATCGACCCGTGAGAGTCGATGACTACGACGTCACTGGATTGGCAGACGTCGATCGCCTTGAACGCCGCTGCCAAATCAGAGGCGAGCGTCTTGACGGTTACTGCCGTGCCGACAAGGCGAATGCCCTCGAAGAGCGGCCTCATCTCGGATGTCATCGCATTGGAACGCCCCATGCAATCCGAGATCGCGCAGGTGATGGAATCATGCCGTAGCAGATCCCTGAAACCCTGCACGATTTCCGGCAGCGGTCTTTCGATTGTTGCATTGATCATGGGGCTTCTATCTCTGGTACCCATATGCCTGCGCTCGTGATTTAAAGCGTCTTCAAATACTCGACCAACGCTTCCTTCTGCTCGGGCGGCAGCGTCGTACCGTAAACGTGACCCTGGTTGCCGTTGCCTTTTTCCGTGACGTCGAGCTTCGAGCCGACGCGCGCCGCCTCTTCACCTTCGCTCATGAAGCCGACCTTGTCCGGATCGTAAACGTCGTAGCCGCGATAAAACACGGTCGGCCGCTTATCCGCGGGCTCGAGCAAATCGCGCAAGGTCGGCACCGAGCCGTTGTGCAGATAGGGCGCGCGCAGCCAGATGCCGTCGAGGAAGGCGGCGATGTAGCCGTTCGAGGTTTCTTCCACCAGGCCTTTGCGTTCGATGCCCATGTCGTTCACAACCTTGTTCGCGGCGATCGCGGCTTCCTTGTTCCACGTATCGAGACGATCGCGGCTGGTGCCGACTTCGGCGACCGGCACGCGTGTGCCGGTGCGCTCGGAGGCATGGCAGCTTGCGCAATGCTCGCTGAACACGGCTTCGCCGGCCGCGGCGTGCTGCTCGTCGACTGCAAACGGAAATTTCGGAGCGGATTGCGCGCGCAGATATTCGTGCAGCCAGCGGACGTGGCCGAGAAATTCTTCGTTGCTTTTCGGCGCGGCGCCGAGCAAGCCCAGCGCGGAATCGATGATGACCGAATACGCATCGTGACTGTCGCCGCCGAAGTTCAGCAGCATGCCTTTTTCCGGCTGGTACTTCCGCAGATTCCAGATCGACGGCATATCGGTCGGCCCGAAGCTGTCGTCCATCGGCTGCTTGATCATGAAATATTTGGTCAGATTCATCGCGTCGTCGCGGCCGCGACCCCAGCGCGGAAAATCGGCGCGGTAAATCCACGCGAATTGCTTTTCGCGTTCGAGCAACGCGCGTTGCGTAAACGGGATGATCAGGAAGCGATACAGTTGCCGATCGAGCCACGACAGTTCGGTGACCATGCCGATTTGGCTGAGCAGATTATCGGCGTTGAAGCGCGGGTCTTTCGCGCAATCGACGAGAAACCTGAAAAAGCCCTCGACATTCGTCGTGTGGCCGGGGCCGGCAACGATGAAGACCGGATTTTCGTCGGCGCTCGCGCGGTAAGTCGCGGTGTGGCAAACCGCGCAATTGTTACCGACGCGCGGGAAGCCGATGACTTTTTTGGTAAAACCGACGGGCAGCTCCTGCCCCTGCTCCCACGGCACGCCGAGCGACGCGTAACCGCCCGGCCCCGGCAATTTTTCCGGGAACATGCGCGGCAGCACGTAGAAAATCCAGTACGGAATGCCGGCGTCATTTTCGGCGCCGATCGAGCCGTACTTGAAGCGCATTTCCGGCGTCTCGGTCACCCAATCGGGCTGCGGCTCTTCGCGGAAGAATTTGTACCAGCCGAAATAGGCGAGCGCTGCGCCAATCAGGAGAAGCCCAAGAGCGAGAACGATGATCTTGTTCCGCTTCCGGTCTGGTTGTTTAGCCTCTGCCATAGTCCCCTCCTCAATAGGCTTGAATCGCGAATCGCTTATGCAGCATGAGCCCGAGGTTTCGTATCCTCGGTTTTTCTGGCTTTGTTCTGAGCCACCTGTTGAACAGTTCTTCTCTGTGCTTTTCGAAGGCGCGGGCGAGCGCGAGCCGGGTGGGCTCCTCGGAATTCAAACACTCCCTCCGGCACGGGAAATCCGAAACGCATCTACACGTCGCTGTCGGCAGACAGGCCGGCGCGGATATCGACGCGGTAAAACTGCGCTTCGCGCGAGAAATCGATTTCAAGGTCGCGATAAGTCTTTGTCATGTTTCTGCCTGGCGAAGTAAAAACGTCTGCTAAAACGTTTTCAAGAATTCGACCAGCGCCGCTTTCTGCTCGGCGCGCAACTCGGTACCGTATGCCTTGCCCTCGTGCCCTTGATTATCGTTGCCCGCAAGCGAGGTGTCGAATTCGAAATAGGCGCGGCCGTTTTCTTCTGCCACATCGGATACGAATCCGAGCTTCCGCGGGTCGTAAACGTCGTAGCCGCGATAAAAAACCCGCGGCCGCGCCGACGCCGGCTCGAGCAGATCGCGCACGGTAGGCACCGAACCGTTATGCAAATACGGCGCGCGCAGCCAGAGGCCATCGAGCGGCATGTTGGCGTAGCCGAAAGTCTTGCGGAAACCCTTGAAGCGCCAGTCGTAGCCGGCGTAGACGGATCCGAGATTCGCGGCGAGATCGGCAGTGAAGGAATCGAGGCGTCCGCGATCGGTGCCGATCTCCGCGATCGGCGTCACATGGCCGACGCGCGCGCCTTTGAAATCGGCGCCGCTCTGGCCGTGACAATCGGCGCAATAGGCTTGATAAATCGACTCCCCGCTCAAAGCGAGCTCGCGGTCGATCGCATACGGATAGACCGGCGGTTTGACATCGAGCAGCCACGCTTCGAGTCGGCCGATCGCCTTCAGATCGATGGTCGGCGGCGTTGCGC
>JACMKV010000030.1 GCA_014379915.1 Burkholderiales bacterium | reverse complement strand
CAACTACCTGTTTTATCCGTACGACCACGATACGACCGACAACCGCCGCGCCCGCGTTCTCGTGCATTACATCCGCAACAAGGTCGAGCACCGAAAAGTCTATCTGAGCTTTGTGAATTTTTCCGTGTGGGGCGAGGAAATCGACGTGTTCGGCAACATCCTCGCGCTGCTGGCCGGCTCCGCTGACAACGCGCGCTCGCGCGAAATCGTGAGCGCGTTGCAGGCGCTCAACGTTGCTGCGCCGTATCCGGTAAAAGTCGTCGCCGATCCGATCGCGCCCGACGATCCGCTATGGCGGCCCTACATGCAGCGCCATCGGCAAAACTATCCGTGGCAATACCACAACGGCGGCGTCTGGCCGTTTGTCGGCGGCTTCTGGGTATGGCTGCTGGCGCGCATCGGTCGCGGTCCTGATGCGCAGCAGGCGCTCGTTCAACTCGCCCAAGCAGCGCAACTGAATCAGTGGGAATTCAACGAATGGCTGCACGGCGAAACTGGCGAACCGCTCGGCATGGCCGGGCAATCGTGGAATGCGGGGATGTTCGTACTAGCCGTCCACGCGGTGCGCGAGCCGCGGCGGTATGGGTTGTGAGCTGGGGCGAAGATCATTCTCTGGGATATGATTACGCTCCGATAATGTTCTTTCGAACTTGGAATGATGTCAGATTAAGTCTTAGCTAGTACAGGTGATTTCGCTTTGCTGTATTCTTTTGGGAGACTCATCCTACCTCGCATCAACGTGCCCGAACTGGATCGCCTTAAAGAGCAGCTTGCCTATCTCAAATTCTGGCAAGGTATTATGGTCGTAACAGATATATGTGTCGTCGGATGGCTCGTGTCGAACGCTGAAGTTGCAACTCGTCTTCTATTGTATTGGCGATCGTCGGTATCGCTTCTTTGAGTTCGGGCATTGTTGTTCTGCACCGACAGATAGAACGCCGCATCGACAAAATCGGAGAACTGTAGCTATGGAAACTCTCGCCGCCGTAGTCATGCTCGCTGTCGTATTCGTCTTCGTTGGCATCGCTCTCGATGCTGCTCGTCGCGCTAAATAAAGCCTTCTGACATTGCGGTGGAGCAGACCGCCCAAACGCTACGCTTTTGGGCGCCCTCCGCGCTTCGCACTCCGGCGGCGACTCACCTTAAACGTTTAGGCCAAATCAACCGCAGCGGATTAAAATGTTCCATGGAGTTTGAGTGGGATCGAGAAAAGGCGGAGCGGAACGTTCGCAAACATCGCGTCTCATTCGAGGAAGCCGTTACGGTCTTCTATGACGCGCTCGCTACGACCTTCCCCGACCCCGACCACTCTTCCGGAGAAACGCGGCTTATTACTTTTGGCTATTCGGCTCACGATCACCTTCTGGTCGTATCGCACGTCGAACGCGACGGTGCGGCTCGGATCATAAGCGCACGGAAAGCTACCGCTAAAGAGAGAAAGCGTTATGAAAACCAAAACCCCCGAAAGTAGCGACGATCTCCGTCCGGAGTATGACTTCGACTTCTCCAAAGGAGAAAGGGGGCGTTATTACAAACGCCTGCTCAAAGAAGGCTCGAACAATGTCGTCCTGGAACCTGATGTCGCGCAAGCCTTTCCCAATTCCGCAGCGGTCAACGACGCGCTCCGGGCGGTCATCGAGCTTGTCCGTTCATCAACCAGCCTGACCCGGCGCCCAACCGGGACGCGCGGAAAAGCACCGCGCGCCCGTTAACTTGAGCGTTCGTGGTGGGTAGAGCCGCAGCTCCGCGCATCGAGCGCATCTAGCCGCTGCATCGGCGGCGACGGCCGCGGCCGTACAAGAAGATACGCGAAGCTGCCAATCTCGAAAGCGCGGAAACCGTCGTGTTGTCGATCACCGCCGACGGCCTGTTGCTTTCCCCGGCAAGAAAACCGCGCGATGGGTGGGCGGCCGCGGCAAAATACGCGGCGTTGCAACACGAGGATTCATGGGAAGGGCTGCCACCGTGGAACCAATCCGACGAGACCGACTGGACGTGGTAGCACCGCCGAGGCGCGGCGAGGTCTACTGGGTCGCGCTCGATCCGGTCATCGGCGGTGAAATGCAGAAGACCCGCCCGGCCCTGATCGTTTCACCGGATGAGCTGAACCGGTTCTGTCGACCGTCATCGTCGCGCCGATCACCTCGACGCTGCGCGATTATCCGTATCGGGTCGCGTGCAAGCTGAAGAATAGACGCTGCTCGATCGCGCTCGACCAGTTGAGCGCCGTGGACCGTTCTCGTCTGGGGAAGAAAATAACGCGGCTGGAAATGGCGCCGGTGTTATCGGTGCTATCTGGTTATTCGCGCCGTAATCGGCCGGTTCACTGCTTCCGTACGGCAGATCGACGTGCAACCGCGTCGCAGACTGAGCCGGTGCGGCGGGCCTTAGCTTTTTCTTTTGACCCGAGCTACCAGACAGCCGTCAATCCCGGAAGCGCGCGTAGCTTGTCATCGGCGGTGATGAGCTCCGCGCCGAGCGCGAGTGCTGTGGCCGCAATCATGCGATCAGCCGGGTCGCCATGCATCGGTTCGGTGAAGCTGCCCGCCAATCTGGCGATTTCATCCGTCACCGGTTCTATCGTTAATTCGGGCAAGGCGCGCAGCGCGTTCAGATATTGATCCAAACCGATCCCGAGGCGCAAGCGGCGGCGGCGAACGAGCGTCGCAATTTCAAAGACGCTAATTGCCGATGCAACGACGCTGCCGCCGCGCTGAGCCATGGCGATTGCCTTTCGGGCGGTTTTGGAAAGTTCGGGCGCACGGGCGAGCCACCAGACGAGTGCGTGCGTGTCGAGCACGATCAACGGTTGGCTTCCCATTCAGCCGGATCAACGGCTGGCTGCAATGGTTCGTCATAGCCCAGCACGCTGCCGCGCAGAAGCTTGCGCGCCAGTGCAGCGCTATCCTGGTCGGCTGAAGGCGGCGCTATTTCGGCGATCACCTTGCCGCGCGAAAGAACACGTACTCTCTCTCCGCGCTGTACCCGGGCCAGATAAGCCGGCAGGTTCTGCCTTAATTCGGTGACATTGACGTCCTTCATTAGAGAACTCCATATGTACACTCGAAACGTACACTTGTTCAGAACCCTCGTCAAGGCCGTCGCGTAAATGTCTCGCCAGGCGCCGTTTGGGCGAGCCCCTGGACTTCGTCCCTCAGCGGAGTGAAAGGGCGAAACTCGTTTCGTTTCCCTGTTAGCCCTGCTGCAATTCTTCGTGGAACTCCGACCCTGTGCGGTTTTCAATGCGGTTATGCGTTGCCGCGATAATCGCCTTCAACGGCAAATGATCCGAAGCCATACGCGAACAAAAGCTGCGATGCGCGCGCAAATCGAGCAGCGCGTGGCGCGGCCGCACCCAGATGCGGTCGAGCGCGAGGAGCGGCATCCAGACCGGCCACGT
>JACMKV010000245.1 GCA_014379915.1 Burkholderiales bacterium | reverse complement strand
GAAACCGATCGAACCCCATAAACGAATGCGGCCGTATTTCTCGGTCGAATTGCCGAGATGACTCAGCGTCGTTGCTTCGACCAGCGGCAACGACGCGCTCCAGAAAAACGCCATCAATGCCGTGACGGTGAACAGCCAATTGAACGAAGTACCAAAAAACACACCGCCGTATGCGGCCAGGCTGGCAAATGCCGCAATCTGCACGACGCGTACGCGCTGGTCGCTGTGATCCGCGAGCCAGCCCCAGGCTGCCGGCGCAAACACGCGCATCAGCTGCAGCAGCGACATCAGGACGCCGATCTGAAACGCGCTGAACGCGAGCGCCTGCAAGTACAGGCTCCAGTACGGCGTGAACGCGCCGACGAACGCGAAATAGAAAAAGTAAAACCCGGACAACCGCCAGTAGGGAGCGCTAAACAAGTCGTTACCGCGCGAGATCGTCACCGCGCCTGCTGCGACAGGAGCAGTTTCAGGTTTTGCGAATCAAGGAGGAGAAACGCGAAAGCCGCGGCCGGCGCACTTATGCCTCATCCGCTTCCGGATTCTCGATTTCAACTGATGCAGGCGGTGGAAGCTCCGTCGCTTGCGCCGGCAGCCGCGGCGTCAAACAAATGACGTCAGCATTCTGCGCGCGATGGCGCAACGCGTGATCGATCAACACGAGCGCCAGCATCGCCTCCGCAATCGGGGTTGCCCGAATGCCGACGCACGGATCGTGGCGGCCGTGGGTGGCGACTGTCGTTGCATTGCCGGCCTTGTCGATCGAACGCCGCGGCAGGCGGATGCTGGAAGTCGGTTTGATCGCGATATTCACGACCACGTCCTGGCCGGTGGAGATACCGCCCAATATGCCGCCGGCATGATTGCTGAGAAAACCGGCCGGACCCATCTCGTCACTGTGTTCGCTGCCGCGCTGCTCCGCGGCATGAAAACCGGCCCCGATCTCGACGCCTTTTACGGCGTTGATGCTCATCATCGCGTAAGCGATCTCCGCGTCGAGCCGGTCGTAGACCGGCTCGCCCCAGCCTGGCGGCACATTCTGGGCGACAGCGCGAATCTTGGCGCCCGCGGAATCGCCTGATTTGCGCAGCGCATCCATGAATTGCTCGAGCTGTTCGACATACGATTCGTCGGCAACAAAAAACGGATTGGCGTGGATCGCGTCCCAGCTTTTGAACGGCACCGTAATCGGTCCGAGCTGGGTCAGATAACCGCGCACGATCACATTGTGTTTCTCGCGCAACCATTTTTTGGCTACCGCACCGGCTGCCACTCTGACCGCGGTCTCGCGCGCCGAGGCGCGGCCGCCGCCGCGATGATCGCGGATGCCGTATTTCTGCCAGTACGTGTAATCGGCGTGGCCGGGCCGGAAAGTGTCGATCAGATTGCCGTAATCGCGGCTGCGCTGATCTTCGTTGCGAATCAGGAGCGCGATCGGCGTGCCCGTCGTCTTTCCTTCGAACACGCCGGACAGGATTTCAACGCTGTCCGATTCCCGCCGCTGCGTGACATGACGCGATGTTCCGGGCTTGCGCCGATCGAGCTCGCTCTGAATGTCGTACTCGCCGAGCGCCATCCCCGGCGGGCAGCCATCGACCACGCAGCCGATCGCCGGACCGTGACTTTCGCCAAATGAGGTGACGCGAAACAGCTGGCCGAGAGAATTGCCTGCCATGCTTTATGCCGTTGCTATAACTCGAAATGTCAATTGGTTCAGACGTCTTGCCAAGCTTCGAGTTTATCATGGTGACTACGGAATCGCGCCCGACGCGGCCGGTCCGCGCTTTCGCGGCTTGCTTGAACGGAGGATAATCCGGCGCATCGACTTGAACGCGCACCGCCTCAACCTTTAGTGTCCCGAGTTGCGTGTCGCTACAGAAAAGATGCCGAGAATCGCCGCCATACCGCGTTGCGAATTACGTTCAATGAGCTCGCCAGGTGTACAGGCTGTGGTTCGCGCCGCCTTTGGTTTACACCTCTCCTGGCGCCGATTTCGGCACTTTTCATTGCCAGCTTTGACGCCCTCCTGATTAATCCGCGAACTGGCAACTCAGGACACTGACAGAATTGAATCCGCCCACTCATTCGCTGCTGACCTGGCCATTGCTTTCCGCATTCCAGGGGCTGACGACGCCGATTTTCGTGTTCGATCCCGAACGCGCGCGCATCCGCTGGGCCAACGAGTCGGCGCGCGCGCTGTGGCGGGCAAAAACACTTGATGCCCTGCTCGAGCGCGATTTCTCCGACATGTCGGACGTAGCCCGGGCGCGCTTCGACGGCGTCATGGAAACTGTGCGCCGCGGCGAAAAAATCAAGCGCGACTGGACGCTTTACCCATTCAGCGGCGAACCGATCAACTGCCTGATGACGATCAGCGGCATCGTGCTCGAGGATGGCCGGCTCGCCTGTTTGCACGAAGCGCAGGTGATCGACTCGCAACTGATTTCGCCGTCCCTGCTGCGCGGCATCGAGGTCGTGCGTCATACCGGATCGAAGGTGTCGCTGCATCGCAAAGACGGCGTTGCCGTTATGCGCAATCCGGCGGCAACCAACGCGTTCGGCCCTTTGAACGAGGCGGCCAACGCCAATGATCTTGCCCAACATCTGGGCGGCGCGGCGGAGGCCGAGCGCGCACTCACCCTTATTGCGCGCGGCGAAGTCTACAGCGCCTCGACGCCGCTGCCGACGCGCCAGGGACCGCTTTGGCATCAAGTCGACGCCCGCGGGGTTCCGGATCCGGTCACCGGCGAAGCGATGGTTCTGGTCAACGCTCAGGACATCACCGACAGTCGTTTCGCCGAGCGCATGCTGGCGACCGAAAATAGCCTGATGCAGATGATCGCGCGCGGCGCGCCGCCCGACAAAATTGCGGTCTCGCTGGTTCAGGCGATCGAGCAGTTCAGCAGCGGTATGTTGTGCTCGCTGCAATTGCTCAATGGCGAAGAGACGCGGCTCGTTCTCGCCGCCGGCCCGAATCTGCCGCCGGCTTATCGGCGCGCCATCGAAGACCTTCCGGTCGGCCCAGGCATCACCGGCCGGTTCAGCGAACAAACGCTGATTACGGAAATCGCCGGCCATGCGTCCGGCCATACCTCCAGCCGGGCCAATGCCGATGTCGCCATTCAATACGGCCTGTACCCGAGCTGGTCGACGCCGGTCGTGTCTTCGACGGGTGAAATGCTCGGCGTGCTGGCTGGCTACTACCGCGAGCGCCGCGAACCCGACGCCCAGGTACGGCGCGTCATCGATAGCGTACGGCACCTGGCCG
>JACMKV010000244.1 GCA_014379915.1 Burkholderiales bacterium | reverse complement strand
TTTGCATGTCATCGGCCGCCGCGCCGACGGCTATCATCTGCTGCAGACCGTGTTTCGTTTCATCGATTTCGGCGACAGCTTGAGTTTCGCGTTGCGCGACGATGGCGAGATCACGCGAACCAATGCGATAGCGGGCCTGGCGTCTGAAAACGATCTCTGCGTGCGGGCAGCCAGGCTCCTGCAAATGGCTACCGAAAGTTTGCAGGGCGTAGATATCACCCTCATCAAGCGGCTGCCATTCGGCGGCGGGCTGGGCGGCGGCAGTTCGGACGCGGCGACCACGCTGATCGCGCTGAATCGCCTGTGGCAGCTGAACTTGAGCCGGGAGCGCCTGCAAGAACTCGGGCTTTCGCTCGGTGCTGATGTGCCGGTGTTTATATTCGGCGAATCGGCGTTTGCGGAAGGTGTGGGCGAGCGGCTGCAAGCTGTCGCGTTGCCGCCAGCGTGGTACGTCGTATTGAGCCCGCCGATTGCGGTCGAGACCGCCGGCGTGTTCGCCCGCCCTGAATTGACACGAAATACGATTCCAATCAGAATGACCGACTTTTCGGTCGGGCAGGGTCGCAACGACCTGGAGCCAGTGGTATGTCGCAATTACCCGGTTGTCGCGCAGCATCTGGCATGGCTACGGCAATTTTCGGCGGCGGCGATGACAGGCTCCGGCGCATGTGTTTTTGCAGCATTCTCCAACGAGCAGGAAGCCCGGCAAGTGCTCGCAAAGTTGCCGGCGGCCATGCAGGGCTTTGCCGCACGCGGTCTCGATCGTCATCCTTTGCACGATTTTTAGCTTCCTGGGAATTTCTTTTTTGGGGAGTCGCCAAGTGGTAAGGCACCGGATTTTGATTCCGGCATTCGTAGGTTCGATCCCTACCTCCCCAGCCCTATGACACATCGTTGATGACATCCGTTTTGGCCTCTCGACTCACAGGCTCCGGGCTTAAACGCCAACCGCTGTCGCTTAACGAAGTTCCCGACAGCTTGATGGTATTTACCGGCAACGCCAATGTCACGCTCGCTGAAGAAGTCGTCAAAGCCCTGAATATTCGGCTGGGGCGGGCCAAAGTCGGGCGCTTCAGCGATGGCGAAGTCATGGTCGAAATCCTCGAAAACGTTCGCGGCAAGGACGTTTTCGTGCTGCAGTCGATGTGCGCGCCGACCAACGATCATCTGATGGAAATTTTGGTCATGGTCGATGCGTTGAAACGCGCGTCGGCGGGCCGCATCACCGCCGCGATCCCGTATCTGGGCTACGCGCGCCAGGATCGGCGGCCGCGCTCCGCCCGCGTTCCGATTACGGCGAAAGTGGTCGCAAATATGCTGACCAGCGTCGGTGTCGACCGTTTGCTGGCGATGGACTTGCATTCCGACCAGATCCAGGGTTTTTTCGATATTCCCGTGGATAACGTCTACGCATTGCCGATTTTGCTGGGCGACGTCTGGAAGCAGGGCTACAGCGATCTCGTCGTCGTTTCGCCCGACGTCGGCGGTGTAGTGCGTGCGCGTGCTTTGGCCAAGCGGCTCGAATCCGATCTCGCGATCATCGACAAGCGCCGGCCGGAAGCCAACGTCGCCAAAGTCATGAACATCATCGGCGATGTCGACCAGCGCAATTGCGTGATCATGGACGACATGGTCGATACCGCCAATACGCTTTGCGAAGCCGCGCTCGCATTGAAGAATGAAGGCGCGGCCAAGGTCATGGCGTATTGCACGCATCCGGTCCTGTCAGGCAAGGCAATCGAGCGCATTGCCAAATCGGTGATCGACGAGTTGGTGGTTACCGATACCATACCGCTGACCGAAGTCGCCAAAAAATGTTCGAAAATCCGCGTACTCAGCGTCGCCGGACTGCTCGCCGAAACCATGCTTAGAATCAGCAACGAGGATTCTGTCAGTTCGCTGTTCGTCGAATGATTTTTGGTCGTCTTTAATCGTCAACGAGCAGATAGTCAACTAACAATGCCGGCTGGCCGCGGCCGCGCGCCAACGTAATTCAGGAGAAAAAAATGGCCATCGAAGTCAGCGCAACACAGCGTAAAGCGTCTGGTACGGGTGCGAGCCGCCGTCTGCGCAACGCCGGCCGCGTTCCGGCCATCATTTATGGGGCCAACAAAGCCGTGCAAAGCATAGAGCTCGATCACAACTCGCTGTTCCATCAGTTGAAGCAGGGCGCGCTGCAGGCGTCGATTCTGGATTTGAATGTCGAAGGCGGCACCGAACAAGTGCTGCTGCGCGCCGTGCAAATGCATCCGTTCCGGCCGATGGTGCTGCACGTCGATTTTCAGCGCGTATCGAAGGACGAAAAAATCCACATGCGAGTGCCGCTGCACTTCGTCAACGCCGACATCGCGCCGGGCGTGAAGCTCAGCGGAGGTATCGTCAGCCATGTGCTGAGCGACGTCGAAGTCAGTTGCCTGCCTGCCGATCTGCCGGACTCGATCGAAGTCGATTTGGCCAATCTCGCGCTTGGCAGTTCGGTGCACCTGTCGGAACTGGCGCTTCCGAAGGGCGTCGAGGCCATCGTGCTGGTCCGCGGTGAAGATCCGGTGGTAGCGACGGTCAACGTGCCGCGCGCATCGGTTGTTGAAGAAGAAGAAGAAGCGGCTGCTGCGCCCGAGGCGGTCGCCACTACCGAAGCAGAGAAGAAAGAGCCCGAGAAGTCCGACAAGAAAACCTGACAACAGCGCTCGATTGCGCCAGAGCCCGTCGCCGGTGCGGCGGGCTTTTTTATGATTCGTGATCAGTAAGACGCATGAAGCTGGCCGCATGAAACTGGTAGTGGGCCTGGGCAATCCGGGCAGGGAATACGAACAAACGCGGCACAACGCGGGCTTCTGGTGGTTGGCTCTGCTCGCTACCGAGGAGCGCGTAACGCTGAAACACGAGGCGCGTTTTCACGGCGCGGTCGCCCGTGTCGTGCTCGCGCAAGGGGAATGCTGGCTGCTGCAACCGGATACTTTCATGAATCTGAGCGGCCGCTCCGT
>JACMKV010000243.1 GCA_014379915.1 Burkholderiales bacterium | reverse complement strand
GGGGAATCATCGTGTCGATGTGGATCGGCAATCTGTTCCTGATCGTCCTCAACCTGCCGCTGATCGGGCTGTGGGTCAAGATCATCACGGTGCCGTACCACCTGTTGTATCCAGCGATATTGGTGTTTACCGCAATCGGCGTGTTCAGCCTGAATAATCGCGAGTTCGACATCTATCTGATGGCGCTGTTCGGGCTGCTCGGCTATATCTTCGTCAAGCTCGATTGCGAACCCGCGCCGCTGCTGCTCGGCTATATCCTGGGGCCGATGATGGAAGAATACTTGCGCCGCGCGCTCCTCATCTCTCGTGGCGACGCGACGGTATTCATCACCCGTCCGATCAGCGCTGCCATGCTGTTGCTCGCAGCGATCGCCTTGATCGTCGTGCTCGCGCCGGCGATTCGAAAGAAACGCGAAGAGGCGTTTGTCGAAGAAGGCGGAAGCTCGGCTTAGCATCGGACCATCCGATTCTTTGTCTTTATTTCAAAGCGTTATCATGGTATTTTGTTCTCCTTTATCAATTCGCTGGAGAATTTTTTGTCGGCTCGTGAGCGCACCTTATCCATCATCAAACCCGATGCTGTCGCAAAAAATGCAATAGGAACTATCTACTCGCGTTTTGAACAAAACGGCTTGAAAATCATCGCGGCGCGCATGATGCATCTGTCGCAGCGCGAGGCGGAAGGTTTCTACGCTGTCCACCGCGAGCGGCCGTTTTTCGCGAAGCTGGTCGAATTCATGTGCTCGGGCCCGGTCATTGTGCAAGTGCTGGAGGGCGAGAACGCGATCAGGAAAAACCGCGATCTGATGGGCGCGACCGATCCAAAGAAAGCTGAGAAAGGAACGATACGCGCCGATCTGGCCGACAGCATCGACGCCAATGCGGTGCATGGCTCGGACGCGCCGGAAACCGCCGCTGTCGAGATTAACTATTTTTTCCCGACCCTGGAGATTCATAGCCGCTAATGTTGAACCTGCTTGGATACGATGCGGCGCAACTCGTTGATGTATTGGTGAACATCGGCGAGAAGCGCGCTGCTGTAAAGCCGTTTCACGCCAGGCAGGTGTTGCGCTGGATTCATCAGCGCAACGAAGACGATTTTTCGAACATGAGCGATCTATCCGCCGGGCTGCGCAAGCAGTTGGTGGAAAGCGCGGTCATCGAAGCGCCGCCGATTGTCAGCGAGCACGTCGCGCCGGACGGTACACGTAAATGGATGCTGGAGATCGGCGCCGGCAATCGCATCGAGACCGTATTCATCCCGGAAACTTCGCGCGCCACTTTGTGTGTTTCGACGCAAGCCGGCTGTGCGCTCGAATGTCCGTTTTGCGCGACTGGACGTCAGGGGTTCAACCGCAATCTGACGACAGCTGAGATCGTCGGTCAGCTGTGGCAGGCCAACAAGCTGCTTAAATCCCCCCATCCCCCCTTTTCCAAAGGGGGGCAAAATCCTACGGAGTCTGTTTGTGATGAAGGAGCGCCGAGCAACGCCTCAACACCCCTCCTGGTAAATGGCCCGGCCAAATCCACCTTTGAAAAAGGGGGGCAGGGGGGATTTAGAGCAGGAGCGATTACCAACGTCGTTTTCATGGGCATGGGCGAGCCGCTGGCCAACTTCGACAACGTCGTCGCCGCGTTGAAACTGATGCTCGATGACAATGCCTACGGTTTATCGCGCCGACGTGTGACCGTGAGCACGTCCGGAATCGTTCCTGCCATAGACCGTTTGCGCGATCAATGCCCGGTGGCGCTGGCCGTATCGCTGCACGCGCCCAACGATAAGCTGCGCGATGTACTGGTGCCGATCAATCGCAAGTACCCGCTGCAGCAACTGCTCGCCGCCTGCTCGCGCTATCTGGAGAAAGCGCCGCGCGATTTCATTACGTTCGAATACGTGATGCTGAAGGGCATCAACGATAGTTTGCAGCACGCGCGCGAGCTGATCGAACTGGTTCAGGACGTGCCTTGCAAATTGAACCTGATTCCATTCAATCCGTTCATCGGATCCGGCTACGAGCGCTCGCCCGCCGAATCGATACGGCGGTTTGCCGATGTACTTTTGGAAGCCGGCCTGGTCGCGACGACGCGAAAAACGCGAGGCGATGACATCGCCGCGGCATGCGGCCAGCTCGCCGGGGAAGTGCAGGACCGAAGCCGGCGCCGTTTGCGTAAAGCCATGGAGGCCCAGAATGAAACCGAAAGCCGTGTCTGATCACGGCATCGCCCGGCGGGTAAAGCTTGCGCTGTGCGCGCTGATGTTGATCGCAGCAGGCTGCGCGCAGCAGCCGACGCAAAAGGGCGGTGAGCCGGTCGACAGCAATGCTGCGCAGCGTGCCGAAATTCACACCCAGCTCGGCTCCGGCTATTACGAGCGCCGCCAGTTCGATGTGGCGATTCAGGAGTTGAACGAGGCGCTGAGCGCCGACCCGGATTACGTGCCCGCGCACAATATAATGGGGCTCGTCTACATGGAGTTGCGCGATGACGCCGTCGCCGAACAGCATTTCCAGCGAGCCCTGAAATCCGATCCAGCCGATTCGGATGCGAACAACAACTACGGCTGGTTTTTGTGCCAGCGCGGACGCGAACAAGCGTCGATCCGCTACTTCATCGCGGCGTTGAAAAATCCGCTGTACCGGACGCCCGAAAAATCCCATGTGAACGCCGGCGTCTGCTCGCTCAAGGCGAAAGACGAGAAGGGCGCCGAAAGCTATCTGCAAAAGGCTTTGCAGATTCAGCCAAAAAATCCGCAGGCGCTCTACTACCTGGCGGAAATGAACTACAAGGGCGGCAAGTATGCGAAAGCGCAGTCCTACCTGAGCCGCTATATGCAAGTTGCGAACCCGAGCGCCGAAAGCTTGTGGCTAGGCGTGCGCATCGAACGAAAGCTCGGCGATCGCCACTCACAGGCGAGCTACGGCTTGCAATTACGCAAAAAATATCCGGAATCGCAAGAGGCGGCGGCGCTGCGCGCAGGGCGGT
>JACMKV010000242.1 GCA_014379915.1 Burkholderiales bacterium | reverse complement strand
GAAGTAGGTTTCGACGCCGATGATTGCTGCGATGATTTCAGGCGGGACGCCGAACTTTTCGTGTGCCCGCTGCATTGCGGCCTGATGATTGCGCACGAAGGCCGCACCTGATTGAATGCGCGGCTCGTCAAGATACCGCGCACGATATTCGAGCCAGTTGCGCTGGCCGAATGCAATGGGGGGCTGCATGTAACGCTCGACGGCCGCGGAGTAGCGCGCGTTGCTGAGCCAGCGCTCGATCCGCTGCCGGTCGAATGGGTGCTTCGCCAGCAATTCGTCGACGAACTGCTGCACTTCCGCTCGCTGTAGATACGGCACGCGTGTCTCAGCGAGCGCGCCAGGCACCACCGCCAGCGACGCCAGCGCTGCCAGCATCGAGCGCCGCTGGCGGAAAAAGCGAACCCTCCGTGGCGTGCTCTGCATCACGCGCCGCCGCACACCGTTTGATATTCCACTATGCGCTGATGCTCCGTGGATGAAAGTCCCGGATTGCCCGCTGCAGCGTCTTGATGTCTGCCCGCACCACCGCCTCCGATCCGCGTGAGTAACGCATCCGTTCAACCCGAGACAGCAATTTACGCGCTCGCCGGGCGTCCTCGGGCATCAGCGCGCGCTTGCTGCGTGCGTAGAGCTCGCGCGGACCGAGGTGATCAGCGGTCACCACGCCAGCGCGGTCGAGCCGATCCCGCAGCAGTCGAAAGGCATCGCCGAGTGGGTCGCGCTGCTTGCGAGTGCGCAACGCGAGTGAACCCATCACGCCCAGCACGATCGTGACGACAACTGCCAGCAGCAACGCAAGGCTTTCAGCATTCGGTGCCAGCCCTAACAGCCCAACCAGATCACGCTGCCGACCCTGCGAATATGACAGCACCCATTGGTTCCATGAGTTCTCAACCGCCTCCCAGTTGAAACGGACCGAACGAAGCCAGGCGAAGCTGCCCGCCGCGCCGGGCAGATTGAGCCCCGACTGGCGCGCAATTTCACTGGCGCCCTGGTCGATGCGCATCGGCGCCACCGCCGCTGTCGGGTCGATCCTGACCCAACCGCGCTCGGCCAGCCAGACTTCGGACCACGCGTGGGCATCTGACTGCCGCACTGTGAGGAAGCCATCGACCGGGTTGAGTTCTCCGCCCTGGTAACCGGTAACCACCCGAGCCGGAATTCCCATCGCACGCATCAGCACTACGAAGGCGGACGAGTAATGCTCGCAGTAGCCCTGGCGTGTATCGAACAGGAATTCGTCGACTGAATTGCGCCCCAGCCGCGGCGGCGACAGGGTGTACTGATATCCGCCGCGTCGCAGGAAATCGAGCGCTTCGTTTACACGTGCGGTGTCGCTACCGGCTCGGCCCCGAATCTCATCAGCCAGCTGCATCGTGCGCGGGTTGTAAGTGGGAGGCAGATCAAGCCAGTTGCGCCGCTCTGTTTCGGTTGCTTGCGCATTGAAGCGATAGCGCGTGAACGATCGCATGTCGTAGCGCACGCGCTGGCGTACCAGGTCGCCCGCGATGATCTGCATGTCGGAAAGCATGCGCGGCGAGAATTCGCGCGTCGCAGGAAGCTCCGCAGGCGCTTCAAGGGCAAACAACCAGTCTCGGTTATTCGCCTCCAGCGTAACCGTATACGAAACGATCGAGCGCGGATCGCCCTGGATCGAAATCGGCGGCGCCGGGCTCGTGCGCTGCTGCAGCGGCACCCAAGTCCGGCCAGTGAACGTACCGAATACGGGGCCGCGCCAGTACAGTTTGTCATTGCTCGGCGGCGCGCCTTCAAAGCGCGCACGCAGCGCGATCTCGGTCGATTCGAGCAGTTTGCTGATCGAGCCCGGAGCCATCGAATTCGACAGCCCGGTGTTGCCGGCGTTGACATCTCCCGGCGTGCCCCAGAGCGGACCTGAGATGCGGGGAAACAGCAGGAACAGCACAGCCGTCAGCGGCAGCGCTTTCAGCAGCGTCCAACCGACCATCTTCACCTTGCGGCCGGCGGGTAGATCGGTTTCATCCAGGTTG
>JACMKV010000241.1 GCA_014379915.1 Burkholderiales bacterium | reverse complement strand
CGCCCAGGCGCTGCGTAGGCCGTCGTCCCGAAGGGTTTCGACGATAATGGGCCGTCTACGTCGCCGAGCGTCTGAGGCCGTAGTCCGGCTACCGATCCTCAGCCGCTCGTCTAGTAGCCAGCCCATTCTCGTCGAAACGCGATCCGTGCAGGACTTGATCAGAGGTTCCCCGAGCGGCCCTACTTCTTGTCTCTGTCTGCAGCTTGGTTGTGCAGGGTCTCGGCAAGCCCCGCCAGGATGCCGCTCGCGAGGAGCGCGAAGCGCGCGCTGAAATCGCGCGCGGCCTCGAATCCCAGTTTCGCGCTTTCAAGTGAAATCGCGGTCATGCGACTGGCAAACTCGTTGAGAGTGGCGACGACCTGCGCTCCAGTATCGGTGCCGGTCAGCCTCAGATGAGAAAGGATATCGAGCATTTCCTTTCTCACTATGACGCTTCCGCGGTCCGCCGCATGCCGCGCGGTCTGGAGGAAATCCTCTTCCATTTTTTTGACGTTGTCGAGCACCTGCTTGAGCTCGTGGTCCGAAAACTCCTTGCCCTGCGCGGTGAGTTCTCTCAATGCCAGGCTTGCCGCCTCGGCCGTTTTCATCATCGCGTCGTCGAGCCCGGTGAGCGCATCGGAGAGAGCCTGACGCACGCCGTGCGGACGTTGTTCCGCTCCGGGGCGGATCCCTTCAGTCACCGCTCGCAGGACGTCCCTGATCGCGTCCGGCTCAAATCGGCGGTCGCGCAACGCATGCAACGTTAAATCGCGCACCCGCGCGCGGATATCAGTGCCCTCTTCCACCGAAGAACGAGCAGCTTGCACCATGTTTTCGATGGTAGCGGGCTGTTGCGGCAGGGGCTCTTGCGAGATCGGCCCTTGAGGCAGCAGCTGTTCCGAGATGGGCTGTTGCGAGGGGCGGTCTGGATCAGCCATGGCTTCCTCCTTGACGGAAGTATTCGTCTGTCGCGCAATGTCGGGGGCGAGCTTTGCTTGAACGACTCAAGCGCTAGTTGCCGCCGGGCGGGCGCGAAATCCGATGGAATCCTCGCGCATTCTAACAATTCCGCATCTCCTCCCGGAAGTCAATGCGCCCGAGAGCGCATGCGTCAGCGTGCCCATCGCCGCCAGTTATCAGCCGGCGGCAGAGTGCGGTGGGCGCTTTCCGTGGGCGTCGTGGTGCGTGGGCTTCACAAACTTTGCATCGACATCGCACGAGGCGCAAATCCCGACTTTTGCAAAACCCTCGGAATCTTCCAGCCAGGCCGCCGCGCTTTCCCGGCCCAAGGTGTGAAGGCGGCGCAAGAATTCCCAATCGGTATTCATTTTGCTGTCGAGCCCGAGCGCGCTCATCTCGCGTTCGGCGCCGATGGCGTGAAAGCGAATCGGTTTATAGCGGGTATTTACGAGGTTGCCGTTTTCGATCAGCTTGTTCATGGTGTTGATCGATTCGATTTCCTGCACCAGCGAGGCGTTGAAGGTGATTTCGTTCAGGCGGTCGAGGATGTCGCTCGCCCGCATCGGCACTTCGTCCCGGCGTAGCGGGTTCACTTCGACGATCAGGATGTCCTGACAGAAATCGAGCAGCGGCGCCAGCACCGGGTTCCCCATGTAGCCGCCGTCCCAGTAGTATTCTCCGTCCACCTCGACCGCCTGAAACAACGACGGCAGACACGCGGAGGCAAGCAGCGCATTCGGACTCAGTTCCGCGCATTCAAAAATCTTCCGCTCGTTGGTCTTCACGTTGGTCGCACAAACGAACAGTTTCGGCGTTTCGCAGCGGCGCAGGCGCTCGAAGTCGATCGCGGCCGCGACCAGCGGTTCGAGGGGATTGGTGTACAAGGGATTGTTATAGGGTGACAGGACATGCGACAGCATGTCGCTCCAGATAGGGGCGAGGCTCTTCACCGCCGGCCAGTCACGCGCGTATCTGTGAGGATTGAACACCGACTCGCCCGCTTCGCTCACGCTGCGCCAGAATTCGTGCAGCGATTTTTTGGCGCCGTCGGGACCGCCCACCATCAGGCCATGCGCGACTACCGCGCCGTTCATGGCTCCGGCGCTGGTGCCGCTGATGGCTTCGATATCGAGTGCGGGCTCTTCCAGCAGCCGGTCGAGCACACCCCAGGTGAACGCGCCGTGGGAGCCACCGCCCTGCAGCGCAAGCGTGATGCGCTTTCTTTCCGGATTCGCGATTTTGTCGCTTTGCATTCTTTTCTCCCAAGAAAGGCTAGGATCTAGGAGCGAGAATCGGCGGGCAAGTTAACGAATTGGGAGTGACCTTAGCCACCGCGTTATTCACTTTTTGTACCCTCGATCTCGATCCTATTGTATATGCCAGCCGTGGCTCACGATCAGTGATTGGCCGGTCAGGGCATTGCTCGGAAAGCCCGCCAGAAAAACCGCCGTCCTCGCCACGTCGTCCAAAGTTGTGAATTCACCGTCCACCGTGTCCTTCAGCATGACGTTCTTGATTACCTCGGCTTCGGAAATACCCAGCTCCTTCGCCTGCTCGGGGATTTGTTTTTCCACCAGCGGCGTGCGCACAAAGCCGGGACAGATCACGTTGGCGCGCACGCCGTGCGCGGCCCCTTCGTTCGCCACGACCTTGCACAGCCCGAGCAACCCGTGCTTCGCCGCGACATACGGCGCTTTCAGCGGAGAGCCCTCGTGCGAATGCACCGACCCCATGTAGATGATGCTACCGCCCCGGCCGGCCGGATACATCTTTCGCAAGCAGGCGCGCGTGGTCAAGAACGCGCCATCAAGGTGAATCGCCAGCAACTTCTTCCAGTTCTCCAGCGATAAATTTTCGATCGGATCGATATGCTGAATCCCGGCGTTGCTCACCAGCACATCGATTCCGCCGTAAGCGGCGACCACGCGCTCGACTCCGGCGTCCACCTGTTGCTCGTCGGTGACGTCCATTGCCACCGCCATCGCCTCGCCGCCCTCGCCGCAAATCGCATCCACTGCAGCGTTTCCGGCATCGAGCGACAGATCGGCGATGCAGACTT
>JACMKV010000029.1 GCA_014379915.1 Burkholderiales bacterium | reverse complement strand
CGCAAGTAACGCCAGCCCGAGCCGGCGATTTTTTCTCTGGTGCATTTCGATTCCTTGTTTAATTTCACGTACTCAGGGCAGCCACTTCAAGCCGCTCATCGTTCCCCTCGACACGGGCTCAGCCTATAATCAGTGCTTTTGCAAACTCCCCCGATGAGATTCTTTCTGCTGCTTCTGCTGTTGCCGTCCCTGCTATTTGCGCAACAGCTCCCGCCGGTTCCGCAAGCCCCTTCGGTTGCTGCCAAATCATTTATCTTGACGGATTTCGCCACGCAATATGTGATGACCAGTTCCAATCCGCATGAGCGCATCGAGCCGGCGTCGCTGACCAAGCTGCTGACGGCTTATCTTGCGTTCGATGCGATCAAGCAGAAAAAACTGTCGTTGACGCAGGTTGTTCCGGTATCGAAGCGAGCCTGGCGCGCGCCCGGATCACGCATGTTCATCCAGCCGGACAAGCCGGTTACGGTCGATGAATTGCTGCGCGGCATGATCGTTCAGTCCGGCAACGACGCGTGCATCGCGCTGGCCGAGGCGATCGCAGGCAGCGAAGACGCGTTCGCCGAATGGATGAACCGCGAAGCGCAACGGCTGGGCATGAAAAACTCGCATTTCACGAACTCATCGGGCCTGCCCGACCCGCAGCATTATACGACCGCCTACGATTTGACTCTGCTGGCTGCCGCCGTGATCCGCGATTTTCCGGAATTTTACCCGCTCTATTCGATCAAGGAATACAAATACAACAACATCACGCAGGCCAATCGCAATCGGCTGTTGTGGACCGATCCATTTGTCGATGGGCTGAAGACCGGGCATACGGAAGCGGCCGGCTATTGCCTGGTCACGTCCGCCAGGCGCAACGACCGTAGGGTGATTTCCGTGGTGCTCGGCGCAAGCTCGGAAGCGGTGCGCGCGGCCGAAAGCCAGAAGCTGCTTAACTACGGTTTTCAGTTTTTCGATACGGTTCGCCTGTATGAGAAAAACCAGCCGGTCGCGACCATGCCGGTCTGGAAAGGCGCGCAAGAAAAGATCGAAGCAGGCTTCACGCAGGATCTGTTTTTGACGCTGCCGAAAGGCCACGCCCAACATTTGCAGGCGACCCTCGAAAGCAGCGAGCCATTGCTGGCGCCGATCGCCGCCGGCCAGCAACTCGGTACCGTCAACGTCACGCTCGCCGGGAAGCCGGTGGGCGCTTATCCGGTCTACGCGCTCAAGGATGTGCCGGTAGCGAATTTTTTCAAACGTTCGTGGGACAGCCTCCAGCTCTATTTCAAATGAATCCAGCTTTGGACAACGCGGTCTACCTGAACGGCGAATTCATGCCGCTCATCGATGCGCGCATTCCGGTGCTCGATCGCGGCTTCATCTTCGGCGACGGCGTTTACGAAGTCGTGCCGGTTTATTCGCGGCAGCCGTTTCGTCTCGATGAGCATTTGCGGCGCCTCGACAACAGCCTGGCCGCAATCCGTTTGCAAAATCCGCACTCGCATGCCGAGTGGCGCGCCCTGCTCGAACAATTGATCGCCCGGCAGGATTGCGAGGATCAATACATTTATCTGCACATCACGCGCGGTGCGGCAAAGCGCGATCACGCTTTTCCGATAGGCGTCGCACCGACGATTTTCATGATGAGCAGCCCGCTCATCACACCACCGCAGTCGTTGCTGGAGTCCGGCATTGCAGCGATTACCGCGGAGGATAATCGCTGGCTGCGTTGCGACATCAAGGCGACTTCGCTGCTATCGAATGTGCTGCTGCGGCAACTGGCTATCGATGCCGGCGCTAGCGAAACCATACTGCTGCGCGATGGCAACATGATCGAAGGCTCGGCAAGCAGCGTTTTCGTCGTTCACAGGGATACGGTGCTGGCGCCGCCGAAAAATCATCTGATGCTGCCGGGCATCACCTATGACGTCGTGCTGGAACTTGCCGCCAGGAACGGGATTCGGCACGAAATACGCGAAATTCCCGAGCATGAAATGCGCAGTGCGCAAGAGCTTTGGCTGCTGTCTTCGACCAGGGAAGTGCTCGCGATCACGACGCTCGACGGCAAACCGGTCGGGAACGGCAAGCCCGGCGCGCTGTTCAAACGCATGTATGGGCTTTATCAGGATTACAAGAAGACCGTGATGCGACGTCCCCACGCCGAGGCTGCAGCAAGCTAGGCTGAACTGCGATGCGGATGCAGCCGTCACTGATCGAATATCCATGCGAATTTCCGATCAAGATCATGGGAACCACGCAGGAAGGTTTCGCCCAGAACATGCTCGCGATCGTGCTGCGCCACGCGCCGGATTTCGATCCGGCGACAGTCGAAATGCGCAGCAGCAAAAAAGGCAATTATCTTGGCCTGACCTACACCATCAACGCGACCTCGCGCGAGCAGGTCGATGCGCTGTATCGCGAGCTGTGCGATCACCCGATGGTGGTAATGGCGCTGTAGCCGCGGTATGACTCCGGGCGCTGCGAGGCCAGTCTGCAGGGCTCAGTTCTTCGTGCCTTCTGCAGTCAACACCGTTATCAAGAACCTCGGCCTCGCCGAATATGGTTCGGTCTGGCGTGCGATGCAGGATTTCACCGCGACACGTACCGCACAGACGCCCGACGAAATCTGGTTGGTCCAGCATCATCCGGTTTATACGCAGGGATTAAACGGGAAGGACGAGCACCTGCTCGATTCGAACACCGGTATCCCGCTCGTCCGCACCGATCGCAGCGGCCAGATCACTTATCACGGCCCCGGGCAAATCGTAGTTTACTTGCTGCTCGATCTGGCCCGGCTGCAGCTTGGCGTCAACGATCTGGTTAAGACCGAGGAACTCGCGATCATCGATCTGTTGCATGGGTACGGCGTTTCGGCGTGGCGCAAGGCTGGCGCGCCCGGCGTCTACGTCGGCGGCGCCAAGATTGCCGCGCTGGGCCTGCGCATAAAGCGCGGTTGTTGCTACCATGGTGCGGCGCTGAACGTAGACATGGACCTAGCGCCGTATCGCGCGATCAATCCGTGCGGTTATCCCGGCCATGCCGTCACCCAGACGAGCAGTCTGGGAATAAAGGAAGCGCCGGAAATCCTCGGCGAACAGCTTGCCGAAAAAATCCTGCGCCTGGTTTATGCGGCGCGCGAAATTCCAAAAAACTGGATCTGAAATGGACCTGAGCAAGCGGCAAACCGGCGAACTGAAAACCGCGCGCATCCCGATCAAGATCGTCGCGCACGAGCGGCTGAAAAAGCCCGACTGGATACGCGTAAAAGCCGCGTCGAGCGCACGCTTTTACGAAATCAAGCGCATATTGCGTGAGCACGAATTGCACAGCGTGTGCGAAGAAGCTTCGTGTCCGAACATCGGTGAATGCTTCGGCAATGGCACGGCGACGTTCATGATCCTCGGCGATCTGTGCACGCGGCGCTGTCCGTTCTGCGATGTCGCGCACGGCCGGCCGCAGCCGCCCGATGTGAACGAACCGCTGAATCTCGCCAAGACGATTGCCGCGCTGAAACTCAAGTACGTCGTCATCACCAGCGTCGATCGCGATGATTTGCGCGACGGCGGCGCTGCGCATTTTGTCGATTGCATACGCGCGATCCGCGAGCATTCGTCGCAGACAAAAATCGAAACGCTGGTTCCGGATTTTCGCGGCCGGCTCGAGCGCGCGCTGGAAATCCTGAGCGCCAGCCCGCCCGACGTCATGAACCACAATCTGGAAAGCGTGCCGCGTTTGTACAAACAGGTGCGGCCGGGTTCCGACTATCTGCATTCGCTGAAATTGCTCGCCGACTTCAAGGCGCGCTTTCCGCATATCCAGACCAAGTCAGGCCTGATGCTCGGGCTCGGCGAAACCGATGACGAAATCCTGCAAGTCATGCGCGACCTGCGCGCGCACCAGGTCGACATGTTGACCCTGGGCCAATACCTGCAACCGAGCGCGCATCACCTACCGGTGCTGCGCTATGTCGAGCCTGCGGTATTCGAACAATTCGAGCGCAGCGCCGGCGAGATGGGTTTCAGCCACGCTGCCTGCGGACCGCTGGTGCGCTCGAGCTATCACGCCGATCAGCAGGCGCACGGGCTGGTAGAATCGTAGCCGATTCTCTGGCTTTAACAGGTGATGCCGATGGCGACCCAACTTCTCGAAATTCAACCCGGAGCCCGCAACGTGGTTAGCGAAGCGGCCGAAGGATGGCTGCGGCTGATGCCGCTCAGCGTCGAGCAATACCACCGTATGATCGACGAGGGAATTCTGGAGGAAGACACGCGCATCGAGTTGCTCGATGGCAT
>JACMKV010000240.1 GCA_014379915.1 Burkholderiales bacterium | reverse complement strand
GCGCTCGTTTCCGGCGCTGCCGTGCGGTCGAATTTCCAGCCCAGCGTTTTCGCGTCGAAGCGCGATTCGACCATTTCCTTGCCGATCGCATCGCCTATCGTCAGTTGCGTGAAAGCAAATTGCTCGACGACATCATTTCTTTCGTTCAGCATTTTCGCTTTCAACAGCAGTCCGCTGTCGATAGCGGCACAGAAACGATGGCCGTAACGCAGCTTGTCCTTCGGCTCGAGAATGACAACCTGGCAGTCGTGGCCGGCGATGCGATTTTGACTGCCGATCCGGATCTGGTAATTATTCGCAAGGCCTGTCAGCTGTTCCGGCAGCAGTGCCGGAAATGTGCGGCTCGCACTGCGTTTATCGACCTTCACCGTTTTGGCATCGGGAAAGTAGCACATGACCTGATCGTTATTGCGGATGATTTCGCGCGGGCTGCCGTCGAGCGCCTCGAGCTTTTCGTGTTCACCCGCGGCGTCGACAAAATGGGTGATGCGTGAGGTTTCGACTTGATTGCCGTGCTGATAAACGAACGTGCCCGCGTAGTTGAGTTCCCTGGCCGAACGGGCGATTTTCTGCAGCCACGCAAGCCCTTCAGGCGCCTGCTGTTGCGCGTATCCGATATGCGCGTACCCGGTATTGACGGCAACGGCGAGGAAAAGAAAAACCGGAAAACGAAAACGGATCGGCGTCATGCGCAGCATCGGCTAGTTGGGAGGCTCGCCCGATCGGCGCACCTTACATTTAGACACCTTGCCATCCGCCAGTTCAGCAGGCGGCTTCAAACGCGAAATTCAGCGCGATTCCGAAACAGTTCTGACGTAGGAGGCAACACCCTGAATCGCGGTGCTGGGCGAAAATTCCTGATGCGCGAGCAGGTAGTCGTTGACGGCGCTGTCGGTTTCGAATTCGAGCGAAGGCGCGCTACGGGCAGGCGGAGCCGACGCCAGATTATCGGGGCGGGGCAATGGACTTTCGGATAGCGCAAGCCAGCCGACCATGGCTACCGCCGCGACTGAGGCCACAGCCGACAAGGCCATGCGGCGCGGTGTTGCCGTCGCTCGCCGCGTCGGCGCAAGCACGGTCGGTTCCTTCGCCAGCAGCTCGCTGAATTTCCCGCTGAAATCGCACGACAACTGCGCATCCTGCCGAAGCGCGTCGCCAACCACGTGAAAGCTCATCCACTGGTCGCGCAGATCTGCCCGCGACTTCAAGCTCGCCAATGCGGACCGCGCGTTATATTCCTCGAGCTCGCCGTCCATCAATGCAGAAATCTTGTCCATCTCACCACCTCTTGTCTTTGCTCGTCCCAAGCAGCGGACGCAACTTTTCCGCGATCGACTCGCGTGCGCGGAATATCCGTGAACGCACCGTGCCGATCGGGCAATCCATAATGTTTGCGATATCCTCGTAGCTCAAGCCTTCGATCTCGCGCAAGGTAATCGCAGTCCGCAAATCTTCCGGCAGCTCCTGCATGGTCTGGTTGACCGTGTTTGCAATCTGCTTGCTCATCAACTCGTTCTCGGGCGTGTTGACATCGCGAAGCTGATCGGCGTCATCAAACGTTTCGGCGTCTTCGGCGTTGAACTCCGTCGTAGTCGGCGCACGCCGTCCCATCGCTACCAGATAGTTCTTTGCCGTGTTGATGCCGATCCGATACAGCCAAGTATAAAAAGCGCTATCGCCGCGAAACGAAGGCAGCGCGCGATACGCTTTTATGAATGCCTCCTGCGTAACATCTTCGATCTCGGCCGAGTCCCGAATGAAACGCGACAACAAACGCGCCAGCTTGCGCTGGTATTTGATAACCAACAGCTCAAATGCCTTTTTGTCGCCACGCTGCGCGCGTTCGACCAGCTGCTGATCAATCTCGCGATCACTCATCGAACCGGGATCCCTGAAGAGTTTTACTTGTAGGAACTGCGGAATTTGCAGGACCGGGAAACCGCAGAAGTTGCGGTCGAAACCGCGGAACTAGCAGTGCGCAAGTATACCGTTCAGAGACCGCTTCGGAAACGCGCCCGTCGCGGTTATGGGCAAAGACAACCGGGCTGTGAAATTAGTTCAGTCGAGACCGCGAACAAAACGTGAACAAAGCGCGAACGGTAGCCAACGGACGAAAAGCGGTATCATCCCTCGCATTCAACGGATCGACAGCATGCATTTTGAAGTCGCAATAATAGGCAGCGGCCTGGCCGGCTTGACCGTGGCATTGCACCTGGCCGACCACAAAAGAGTCGGTCTCATCACCAAAAAGACCTTGCCGGACGGCGCGAGTTCATGGGCGCAGGGCGGTATCGCCGCCGTGCTCGCGCTCGACGATACGCTGGAAGCGCACATTCAGGACACCCTCGCAGCCGGCGGCGGTTTGTGCGACGAGGCTGTCACCCGCTACGTCGTCGAACAAGGCCGGGCAGCTGTCACCTGGTTGATCGAAAAAGGCGTGCCGTTCACGCGCGACGCCGGCAGCGAAACCGGCTACCACCTGACGCGCGAAGGCGGCCACAGCAAGCGGCGCGTGATTCATGCCGCCGACGCCACCGGCCGCGCAGTGCAAACGACGCTCGAAGCGCAGGCCCGTGCGCATCCGAACATCACGCTCCTCGAACAGCGCATCGCGATCGACCTGATTACGAGCGCCAAGCTCGGCCTGCCCGGCCAGCGCTGCCACGGCGTTTACGTGCTCGACACCGAATCGGGTCACGTGCAGACGATTAGCGCCGCCAATACCGTTCTCGCGACCGGCGGCGCCGGCAAGGTTTACCTGTATACGACCAATCCCGACACAGCGACCGGCGACGGCATCGCCATGGGCTGGCGCGCCGGTTGCCGGGTGGCGAACATGGAATTCGTCCAGTTCCACCCGACATGTTTATATCACCCGCACGCCAAATCGTTCCTGATTTCGGAAGCAATGCGTGGCGAAGGCGGCATCCTGTGCACTGCCGACGGCAAGCGCTTCATGCCCGCCTACGATGAACGGGCTGAACTCGCGCCGCGCGACGTCGTCGCCCGCGCCATCGACGATGAGATGAAACGGCGCGGCCTCGATTGTGTCTACCTCGATATCTCGTACAAGCCTGCCGATTTCGTCAAAGAGCATTTCCCGACGATCCATGCGCGCTGCCTCGAATTCGGCATCGACATCACGCGCCAGCCGATTCCGGTAGTGCCGGCCGCGCACTACACGTGCGGCGGTGTGATGGCCGATAAAAACGCACGCACCGATCTCGCGAATCTGTACGCGGTCGGCGAAACCGCCCAGACCGGGCTGCATGGCGCCAATCGTCTGGCCAGCAATTCGCTGCTCGAATGCCTGGTGTTCGGCAAGGCGGCGGCCGAAGACATCCTGCGCCAAACCGATGAAGCTCCGCCCGATCTGCCGCCATGGGACGAAAGCCGCGTGACCGACGCCGACGAGGAGGTCGTGATTGCGCACAACTGGGATGAACTGCGCCGCTTCATGTGGGATTACGTCGGCATCGTCCGCACCGACAAACGGCTGGCGCGCGCGCAGCACCGGATTCAATTGCTGAACCAGGAAATCCACGACTACTACTCGAATTTCCGGGTCAGCAGCGATTTGCTCGAATTGCGCAATCTCGTGCAGAGCGCCGAACTGATTGTAAGGAGCGCCCTGCTGCGCAAGGAAAGCCGCGGCCTGCACTACAGCCGCGATCACCCCGAATCCGCCCCGATTGCTTCGAACTCGGTTCTACAGCGCGGCATCGATTATTTGTTGCGGGTTTGATGTTCACCGTGAACGCGCGGCGCTCGCGGCGCGTCCGTTGCGGGGTTGGGGTTAGATTGGGACGAAGAAACCGCGCGAAACGATGTATCGTCACCAAAATGGAAATAAAGATGTCCATGCAGTAGAGAAGATTTGCCACGCCGTAAATCGGGTGCTGTGGAACGCGAAGATGTTGAAGTCGTAGCCGTACCGGACCTTTACGAAGTACTCATTTATTTGTTCCAAAGTCTCATTTCGAATGCGAGAGCCGGGGCCGCGGCATTGAACGATGCGAGCAGCTCTGCCAGGAATCAACAGGAACAAGTTTGCCCAGTTCCTGAGCTTGTGCGTCTTGGGTGGAGCTGCGCCATTGGCAACGATGACCGACTTCAGGAAAAGCTCAATCACAAGACAAAGATTAACAACGCCCGGTGGCGTAGACACTGCGCGACCCCAGGACCAACATAGCGGTGGCGAATCCTTGATCCACCACGAGCTACTCTGGCAACAGTCCTACTTGCCGCAACACGGTCGCGTGGTCCCAATAAATCCGCTCACAGGCGAGTTTATCCCCACGAAACTGCACGACCACTACGAAATCAATTTCTACTCTCCTGTTCGTTGGCGGCACGTTGGGCAGACGTGCCCCGCCGTTATATGTCCGCTCGACGGAAGGTCAGGCATCTTTCTCATTGCTGCGGTGTTTAGAGGTCGGTGGGTAGTACAACCATGTTGCCACGACGAGCAGACCAAAGAGTGAGTAGCCGAGTACGAAAACCCAGGATGGGGCCTCGTAGTACAGGGCCCGCTGAACCCAATGCTCGATGAAGCTGCCACTGTAGGTTGTTGCACGGGCTTTCGAACGCAGCCACATTTCGAGGGTTGTGAGGGGACAGGTGACACCCAGCCAGACCTCTGCTGCGACGACCGCGATAGCGCCCAGATGCGCAAGCCTGAACCAGAAGGCGTTGATCCATCGCCAGTTGCTGAGGTTGCCGATGATGACGAGAACAAGGCCTCCAACGACGAACGCGACCACAGTGAAGTGCAGCGTAAGTACGACATCCGCAAGTAGCTGATATGGCAGGTCGTCGCGCACTCGAGATGCCTAACGGTGAAGCTCAGGGGCAAACTGCCGATGCACCGGAGTCATACTTCTGCAAGAAATCATGCCGGCAGTTTGTCCCCTGCAGCGAATTGTTAGGCCAGGGACGATCCTCTGTGCTAGCCAGACGGTGCCACGCCTCGAAACTCAGAACGACGCTGGGTAGAGCGCGCCGCTCCCGTCCATAGCGCCGGTCTCGGCGTATGACATGGGGGTAGCATCACGGTCGAGAATCCGCCCGCCGATAACACGACCGACGACGAGCTCATGGTCACCGACCCGTACGCGCTTGGTCAGCTCGCACTCGAAGTACGCCAACGCCTCCTCGAGCACGGGCGCGCCGTTGTGCCCTGGCCACCAAGCGACGCCAGCGAGCTTGTCCCGCTCACGCCCTGATTGGGCGCCGAAGTGCCGGGCGAGTTC
>JACMKV010000239.1 GCA_014379915.1 Burkholderiales bacterium | reverse complement strand
TATGGCAACGTCATGCGCCGTTCGAGGATGGGCCGATAGCCGGGCAGAAAGCCATTGCCTACGCTTTGCATGAGCGCAAAGCACGACGTGAAATCAGGTTGGCTCAGGTCATCGAAAAATATACCGCCGATGCCGCGCGGCTCGTTGCGGTGCTTGATGTAAAAGTAATCGTCGCACCATTTCTTGTAGCGCGGATAGTAGTCAGCGGCGAATGGTGCGAGGACGTCGCGGCAGTTGCGGTGCCAATGGATCGCGTCTTCCTTGTAGCCGTAGTACGGCGTGAGATCCATGCCGCCGCCGAACCACCAGATTGGCTTTGCGCGCGCATCTGCTTCGTCAGCGTCTTCGCTTCGCCGATCCTCGCGGTTTCGTCTAGCGGCTCGATCTATACGTTCGTCAAGCTCCCTGAATCTCTGCTTTACTTCCTCTTCGCTGGCGTCTCCCGACTGGTCGGCTGCGGCGATTTTGCGCCCCCGCCATTCGGCGCGATTCAATTCAGGCTCTAGGGCGCTGTCTCGCGCCGCCGGGCGCGTATCGTTTGCAGCAGCGTCCGCAGCGGCGATTACAGGGGGGAGAGCTACAAAAAACCGCACGTTCAAATGCACAGTCGGCGCGCGCGGATTGCGCGGGTGCATGACGACCGACACGCCCATCGCCTGCCACGACCGGCCGGCCAGTTCGGGGCGAACGGCGCTGGCCGAAGGCGGCAGCGCATCCCCGAACACGTGCGAAAAACCGACGCCGCCGCGCTCGAATATCTGGCTGTCTTCCAGTATGCAACTGATGCCGCCACCACCTTCACCGCGCTGCCATTCGTCGCGGCGGAAGGTGCCGCCATCGATCCGCTCGAATGCGGCGACCAGCGACGCCTGCAGTCCGGTCAGGTAATTTCTAACCGCCGCCACATCCAACTGCGCGCTTTCCAATTACGGCGCCGGCCTGGCGGATTGGGCGGCGCCCGACGCGATGGCGCGATTGCCGATGTCGCGGCGCATCTGGCGGCCGTCGAAACGAATCTGCTCGGCCAGTTGATAAGCGCGCCAGCGCGCCATGCGCACGCTGTCGCCGAGCGCGGTCACGCACAAGACGCGGCCGCCGCTGGTGACGAGCTGCTTGTCGTGCAGCGCGGTGCCGGAATGGAATATGTGGAAATCGTCCTCGGGCTTCGGCAATTCGTGAATCGCGTCGCCGGTGCGCGGGGCATCCGGGTAGCCGTGGGCGGCGAGCACGATGCCGAGCGCAGTGCGCCGGTCCCATTCGGCCTTGACCTCATGCAGCGTCCCCGCTGCGCCGCGGTCGATCAGGCTCAGCAGATCGCTTTTCAGGCGCAGCAGAATAGGTTGCGCTTCCGGATCGCCGAGACGGCAGTTGAATTCGAGCACCTTGACCTCGTTGCCCCGGATCATGACGCCGGCATAGAGGAAACCGCTGTACGGCACGCCGTCCTGCTCCATCCCGGCGACGGTCGGCTGAATGATTTCGCGCATGATCCTGGCGTGCAGTTGCGGCGCGATGATCGGCGCCGGCGAATAGGCGCCCATGCCGCCGGTATTCGGGCCGAGGTCATCGTCGAGCAAACGCTTGTGATCCTGGCTGGTCGCCAGCGGCAATACATTTTTGCCGTCGACCATGGCGATAAAGCTCGCTTCCTCGCCTTCGAGAAATTCCTCGATTACGATTTTCGCCGATCGATTATCTGCAGGCAGCAAACGATCGATTGCGGCGTGCGCGTCGGCAAGCTGCATCGCGACGAAAACCCCTTTGCCGGCGGCGAGACCGTCGGCCTTGACGACGATAGGCGCGCCCTGCCGATCGACATACGCGTGCGCCGCGCTTGCTTCGGTAAAGCTGGCATAGGCAGCGGTCGGTATGCCATGGCGCAGCATGAAAGCCTTGGCGAAATCCTTGGAGCTTTCCAGCTGCGCCGCGGCTTTGGTCGGCCCGAAAATTCTGAGCCCGGCGTCGCGGAACGCATCGACTATGCCGTCGGCGAGCGGCGCTTCCGGACCGACCACGGTCAAGGCAACCTGCTCGCGTTTGGCGAATCCGATCAGCACCGGAATCGATTCGATCGGAACATTGAACAAGCCGTCTTCCGCGGCGGTCCCGGCGTTGCCCGGCGCGACGTAGACTTTGGATACGCGAGGCGAAGACGCCAGCCGCCAGCCGATTGCATGCTCGCGGCCGCCGCCGCCGATGACGAGTAGTTTCTATTCACTTTGTTCAGGAGAAATACTGCCTGTGAAAGGGCGCGCAGATCGTTCAGCGCGAGCAAGGGCGGGCAGGC
>JACMKV010000238.1 GCA_014379915.1 Burkholderiales bacterium | reverse complement strand
TCACTTTCAAACGCGATTCTATCTCGTGGATTTCGGAGCGCTTTTCGTTGAGTAGAAAAGTTGCGACATCGACCGGTACTTGTACGTTGATCGCGGCGCTGTTTTCCTTCATCGCCGTTTCCTGAATGATACGCAGGATGTGCAGCGCCGACGATTCGATACCGCGGATGTGCCCGGTGCCGTGGCAACGTGGACATGAGCTGTGGCTCGATTCGCCCAGGGATGGCTGAAGCCGTTGCCGCGATAACTCGAGCAGACCGAATCGCGAAATTTTGCCGGTCTGGACGCGCGCACGGTCGAAATGCAGGGCATCGCGCAGGCGATTTTCGACGTCGCGTTGGTTGCGCTGGCTTTCCATGTCGATGAAATCGATTACCACCAGGCCTCCGAGGTCGCGCAGACGCAGTTGCCGGGCAATCTCGTCGGCGGCTTCGAGGTTGGTATTGAGCGCGGTCTGCTCGATATCGGTGCCGCGCGTGGCGCGCGCCGAATTGACGTCGACCGACACCAGCGCTTCGGTGTGGTCGATAACTACCGCGCCGCCTGAGGGCAGGGGCACCTGGCGCGAATACGCGGTTTCGATCTGATGCTCGATCTGGAAGCGCGAGAATAACGGCACATCGTCGTTGTAGAGCTTCACACGATTGACGTTAGCCGGCATCACATGGCTCATGAACTGCTGGGCCTGCTGGAAAATGCTTTCGGTGTCGATCAGGATCTCGCCGATTTCCTGATGAAAGTAATCGCGGATGGCGCGAATGACTAGGCTCGATTCCTGGTAAATAAGGAAGGCGCCGCTTTGCTGGTTCGACGCGTTCTCGATCGCGCGCCACAACTGCAGCAGATAGTTGAGGTCCCAGGTCAGTTCTTCCAAGGTGCGACCTATGCCTGCCGTGCGCGCGATCACGCTCATTCCGGATGGGACCTCGAGTTGATTCATGGTGTCGCGCAACTCGTTGCGCTCTTCGCCTTCGATGCGTCGGGAGACGCCGCCGCCGCGCGGGTTGTTCGGCATCAGTACCAGATAGCGCCCGGCGAGGCTGATAAAAGTCGTCAGCGCGGCGCCCTTGTTGCCGCGCTCGTCCTTGTCGACCTGCACGATGATCTCTTGGCCTTCGCGCAGCGCGTCTTGAATGCGAGCACGATTGTGCTCGCCAGCCTGAAAATTGGCGCGCGCGACTTCCTTGAACGGCAGAAAGCCGTGACGGTCGCTGCCGTAATCGATAAACGCCGCTTCGAGGCTGGGCTCAATGCGGGTAATGATGCCTTTGTAGATGTTGCTCTTGCGTTGTTCCTTTCCGGCTGATTCTATGTCCAAATCGATGAGCTTCTGACCATCGACGATGGCGACCCGCAATTCTTCCGCTTGGGTCGCATTAAACAACATGCGCTTCATTTTTTGTTCTCCCGCGCTCAATAACACGGGTAGGACAAACCTGCGCCTCGTTAGTAGGCTGGCTGCAGAATCATTCAGTCATGCGTGCGTTAGTTACGATGGTTGACGTGGATAACTCTTTCGGGTTTGTCATTTCTCGGCCCGCAAAAAAGGGTCAAGGTAGCAGCGCGTCAGGTAGCTTCGGTCACGCGGTTTGGCGTGTAATCAAGCTAGGGTTCCGGCGGAAGCCAACGGGCTGGCCGGCAACGCGTATCGGGTATTGCCGCGGCACTAGGTCGCGTGTTTTACTTTTTGTCGGCTACTCTTAGAATCTAAGTGGCTACGTGAATTTGAGCGCGCAAATGTTATCGCTACTTGTCGGTGAGCGAAGTTAACCGGTTTTGAAGCCTTCTCAGCCATGCCGTCCTAGCTGCACTTAGGCAACTTTTCGACCAGCAAAACTCGCGGCTTTGATTTTCGGCGCGTTGTACGCTTGCGAAAGCGAAAAATTCTTTTCAGGCAAGTGGTTTGCAACGGGCCGTAAACCAATAAATAGTATAGGCATAATGTCTGGCGCAAGCAAAAATTCCGTAACCTGGAAAGAAATCGACGAAAATGCGGCCGAACAGCGCATCGATAATTTCCTCGTAAAAACGCTGAAAGGCGTACCGCGCAGCCACATCTACCGCTTGCTCCGGAACGGTGAAGTGCGGGTGAATAGCGGCCGGGTGGCGCCGACATACCGCTTGCAGTCCGGCGATAGGCTGCGCATTCCGCCGGTACGGGTAGCCCAGTCTAAGCAGTCCACTACTACCGCCGGCGCCCGCTTTAAAGCTGCGGTAATCTTCGAAGACGACTATCTTCTCGTGCTCGCCAAGCCTGCCGGTATAGCCGTGCATGGAGGCAGCGGAATCAGCCGCGGCGTGATCGAGCAGATACGACTTTTGCGACCGGAGCTGAAATTCATCGAGCTCGCACACCGACTCGATCGCGAGACTTCGGGATTGTTGCTGCTCGCGAAAAAACGCGCGGCGCTACTCGGTCTGCACGCGGCATTGCGCGAGGGCAACGTAGAAAAGCGTTATCTTGCCTTAACATCTGGTGTATGGCGTAATGCCAGGCAAAACGTGCGGCTGCCGTTGAAGCGATACCTGACAGCGAGGAACGAGCGCCGCGTCGCCGTGGGAGAGGACGGCCAAACGACGCATACTGTGTTCACGCTCGAACGCAGCTGGCACGACTTCAGCCTGCTGAATGCCGAATTGAAAACCGGCCGCACGCATCAGATTCGCGTGCACCTTTCGCATCTGGGATTCCCGATTGCCGGCGACGACAAGTATGGCAATTTCGCCCTCAACCGCCAGCTCGCCAAGCGTGGCCTGAAGCGAATGTTTCTGCACGCCGCTAGTCTGGTCGTCGAGCATCCGGTAACAGGCGCGCTCCTCGATCTGAACGCGCCGCTCCCGGAAGAGCTTGCTTCATTTTTACAGACGCTCGATGATCGCCGCCAATCCCCAGCGAACCTCCGTGAGATCGAAAAAATATGACTTGCTGGTATTCGACTGGGACGGCACTTTAATCGACTCGGCCGCCGCGATAGTCGCTTGCCTCAAAGCCGCTTGCCGCGATCTCGAACTGACGGAGCCGACTGACGATAGCGCGCGCCACGTTATCGGTCTCGGCCTCGACGAGGCGCTTCTGTATTTATGGCCGGGGCTGCTGCCGGAATCCGGTCGGGCACTGGTTGAGCGCTATCGGCGCCATTTCTTTTCCCGCGATCACGATATTGCGTTGTTTCCCGAGGTCTTGGATGGCATCAAGGCGCTGCATGAAGACGGTTTCCTGCTGGCTGTTGCGACCGGCAAAAGCCGACGCGGACTGGATCGCTCGCTGGAGGCGACCGGTCTCGCGCCTTACTTTCACGGCACGCGCTGTGCCGACGAAAGCTTCTCGAAGCCGCATCCCGGCATGCTGCTCGATTTAATGGGCGCATTGGGCGCCCAGCCCGGGCGTACGCTGATGATAGGAGACACCACGCACGATCTAAAAATGGCAGAAAACGCACAGGTGGCTAGCCTTGCGGTAAGCTACGGCGCGCATCCGGAACACGGGCTGCTCGCGTATTCGGCACTGGGCTGCATGCGCGACTTCGCGGAAGTATCGGCTTGGCTAAGAGAGAACGCTTGATGCGCGAACGCTTGATTTGCGCGAGCGCCGATCTGTCGAACGGCGGAGACGGCGTCCGCTTCGCTGCCGCAGACAGCCGCGACTCTGCGTTCGTAATTCGCTATGGCGGCCGCGTTCACGCTTACATCAATCGCTGCGCGCACCAGTCAGTCGAGCTCGACTGGATGCCCGGCAAGTTCTTCGATAGTTCCGGGTTATACTTGATTTGCGCAACGCACGGCGCGATGTACGAGCCGGAAAGCGGCCGCTGCGTGTTGGGACCTTGTAAAGGCGCAAGTCTTGAAAAACTCCGTGTGGTCGAGCGCGACGGCGGCGTTCACTGGATCGCCGCGGCGGATTGTGACCCGGATTGCGACCCGGCAGTTCGCGACCCCCTATCGCAGTTCATAAACCAGCATCGAAAGGCAGGATATGGCAGATCCGGAATCGAACCGCGGCTGGGAGAAGGACGTTCTGGAGAAGCTTGCGCTGTCAGCAGTCCGCGAACAGCGCAGGAGCCGGCATTGGGGCATTTTCTTCAAAATGTTGACGTTGATCTACCTGTTTGCATTGCTGTTTGTCGCTATGGGTTGGCTCAGCAAGAAGGATAGTCCGTTGCCGGGCAAGCATACTGCCGTGATCGAACTGAACGGTGTAATCGCCGCTGACGGCTCGGGCAGCGCAGAGCGTATTAATCAAGGTTTGCAGGACGCTTTTGAAGACAGTAATACGCGAGGCGTTATCCTGCGCATCAACAGTCCGGGCGGCAGTCCGGTACAGGCCGGTTATATCAACGACGAGATGCGGCGGTTGCGGACTTTGCACCCGAATATTCCTCTTTACGCGGTGGTCGAGGATATTTGCGCATCGGGCGGCTATTACGTCGCCGTCGCGGCTGACAAAATTTATGTCGACAAGGCGAGCATCGTAGGTTCGATCGGCGTGCTGCTTGACGGTTTTGGATTTACCGGTGTGATGGAAAAGCTCGGAGTCGAGCGGCGCATGCTGACGGCAGGGCAGAACAAGGGCTTCCTCGATCCATTTTCACCGCTGACCGAAGAAGACCAAGCCTACGCCAGGACCATGCTGACCGACATTCACCAGCAGTTTATCCAGGTCGTGCGCGAAGGCCGTGGCAAACGACTGAAGGACACGCCTGAAATTTTTAGCGGACTGGTATGGACCGGCCAGAAAAGCGTCGAGCTCGGATTGGCCGACGCTCTCGGCAGCGTGGAATACGTCGCCCGGGAAGTCGTCAAGGCCGAGAATATCGTCGACTTCACGCCGCGCGAGGGCGTAGTCGACCGCTTCGCAAAGCGCTTCGGCGCAATGGCCGCGGAGGCGATGCTGCGCATGGCCGTACAACTACGTTGAGTAGCTGCGACAGCACGCTACGTGGCAGCCTGAAACAGGAAAACCGTAGGCTGCTTGTGTAAATCGGGCGCAGCTTTTTTCCATTCGGCGATGGTTTTGGTCTGCACCGCCTCCGCCGGCAGGGTTAAGTTTGCGGCGAGGCAAAGCCGCGTTGTCGGGCGCGCGCATTCGAGCAGGCTGGTCAACAGATGCTGATTTCGATACGGCGCTTCGATGCAGATTTGCGTCATGCCTCGGACTTTCGATTCCTCCTCAAGCGCACGAATTTTGGCCTCTCGACCAGACCGTTCGCTGGGCAGGTAACCGTGAAACGCAAAACTTTGCCCATTCAGGCCGGATGCCATCAAGGCGAGCAGGATAGCCGACGGTCCGATCAGCGGGACGACGCGTATCGCGTGTCGGTGGGCAAGTTCGACCAACGCCGCACCGGGATCGGCGATGCCAGGACAGCCCGCCTCCGACATCAGGCCGACGTTCCGTCCGGCGAGTAGCGGCGCGAGCAAATCGGGAAGCGTTTCGCTGCGTGTGTGCTCGTCGAGCACCTGCATTTCGATAGCGGGGAGGGGCGCCTTCACGCCAAGCCCCTGGATGTGTCGACGCGCGCTCTTGGAGTTCTCGACAATGAAGTCGGTGAGTTCAGCGATCTCGGGCAAATGGTCGATCGCGCGCTTGCTATCGCCGAGCGCGACAGGGATCAAAAACAGGATACCGTTTGCCATCGATCGTAATCAAATAACTGCCACGCCTTCGTTTTGCAGCATGCCGACCAGCGCGATCAGCGGTAGTCCGATCAATGCGTTTGGATCGTCGCCGCTAATTTTTTGTATCAGCGCGATGCCCAACCCCTCGGTTTTCGCGCTGCCCGCGCAGTGATAAGGCGCTTCCTTGTGCAGATAGCGTTCGATTTCTGCATCGCTGAACGCCCTGAACGCGACGCTGTTGCGGACAACTTCTGCTTGCATGTTTGCGCTGTCGCTGTTGTACAGGCAAATTCCAGTATGGAAGTCGACGCGTCGGCCGCGTGCTGATCGTAGCTGGCGCAACGCATTTTCGAAGTTGCCGGGCTTGCCTAGTTGGACGCCATCCAGAACCGCAACTTGATCCGACCCAATTATCAGTGCCTTGGGGTTGCCTGAGCCCGCGGCGCGCGCTTTGGCCATGCTCAACCGCAAAGCGGTTTGCTCGGGCCGTTCATCGACTGCGGCATGTTCGTCGACGTCAGGCGCGAATACGGAAAATGGCAAGCCGAGCCTTGCCAAGAGTTGCCGCCGATAAACCGAAGTCGAGGCCAATACGATGGGCAGGAGAATTCGCGGGGGATTCAATAGAGCGATGTTTTGACAGAAAAACCGGGAAATAATATCATGCCGCGTTCATGTTGACTCAGACGTTATCCGCGCTTGCTTTCGCTACGAGCGGTCAAAACTTGCGCGGCAGTATCGAAGTTTCAGCGCTGCATCGTCTTCATGACCAGCTTCATCTTCACGACCAATCGCACGATCATGTCGGCAGTGTCGCGTATTCGATTACCGGTTCATGTATCGACGGCAAACCGAATCTGAACGTCAGCGTTGCCGGTACGCTGAGCTTGCGGTGCGAACGATGCCTGGAGCCATTTGCATACACGATTGCGATCTCGTCGAATTTGGCGCCCGTTCAGGACGCGCTTCCCGACTTGATGGACGAAGATGACGATGTCGAGAGCATTCCCGCCGAGGAAAATATCGACGTCATTGCCTTTATCGAAGAGGAAATCCTGCTGAGCTTGCCGATCTCGCCGCGGCACGAAACGAACATTTGTAGCGCTGTGGCCGGCGCCGCAGTGGAACGAGAGCAGCGCTTGGCAGGCCTTGGTCAGCTGAGCGCGTTGATCAAAAAATCGAAATAATTTCGATGCAAACCAGGAGCAACCAATGGCAGTCCAGCAGAACAAGAAATCCCCGTCTAAACGCGGCATGCATCGCGCACACGATTTTCTGCATAACCCGCCGCTTGCCGTAGAGCCGACCAGCGGTGAGGTTCATCTGCGTCATAACATCAGCCCGAACGGCTATTATCGCGGCAAGAAGATCGTAAAAACCAAGGGCGATTGATTCGGGCGTAGTTGATTACCCGACCGTGCTTGCCCCGCTCGCCCGTCGACTGGCGATGGTTCCACTGACCGGCTCGTTGCGTCAGGCTTTTCGCTGTAATTACCCTGGATGAAGGTCACTGTCGCCATAGACTGCATGGGCGGCGATCACGGTCCGCACGT
>JACMKV010000237.1 GCA_014379915.1 Burkholderiales bacterium | reverse complement strand
GGGGCGCGATCCTGGCGATCCCGACCATGGTATTCAGCCTCTACGGCATGAACTTCGAGCACATGCCCGAGCTCGAGTGGAAACTCGGCTACCCGCTAATAATATTGGTAGTCGTAAGAGGTGGTCTGTGGGTTTACAGACGGCTGAAACGCGCCCGGTGGTTGTAGAAAGCAAGTATTGGGCGTTGCGCTCCCGCGACCCAACCGTGATGCGCATTCTGTGCGGCGCAGCGCTGCTTTATTTTCCATTATTGGTTCACGCCGGAAGGCCCTTGTCCTCCATTCATGGTTCGACAAGCCTGTCCTGAGCGAAGCCGAAGGGCTCACCACGAACGGAGGAAATAAGTCCGAGATTCCTAAAGTTTTTACGAGGCTTCCTTGCTGACCTTGAACCGCGAGCAATCCTGGTTCAGCTCGAACGACCCTTCAGCCATGGTGCGCAGCCAGCGCGCGGTCTCGAGGCTGCCGCCGAAACAGTAGAAATGCGGCTTGACGATCGTCGCGGCGTCGCGCGCTTCGCAGCCGCACACCAAACCGACCAGCATCTCTTCCGGCGTGCTCGTGACCCGCGCCAGATGGGTCAGTGCGCTGGTACTCTTCATCAAGGTACGCAGCGAGGCACCAATACCGCACTGCATGGCGAAATGGATGAGTTTCGGCAGCGGCGTGGGGCCGGCAATCCCCACGTGCACGGGCAGCGAAATATCGAGCTCGTGGGCGTGCCGCTGCCAATCGAATAGGGCCTGGGGATTGAAACCGAATTGCGTAACCACCTGGACCTCGATGCCGGTGCGCTCCGCGAATGACTGCTTGATCCGCAGCGCATCCCACAGCAGGCTCGGACCGATCACCGGGTGGCCCTCAGGATGCCCGGCGACGCCCACAATCTTGATGCCACAGTCCACGGTGGCGCCGGTGTTTAACACTTCCAGGGTGCTCGGAAAAGGACCCGCTGCGAAATTCTGGTCACCCGCCACCAACAGAATCTGCTCGATGCCGGCAGCGTTGAGCTCGGTCAGCGCGCTTCGCAAATGCCGCTCACTTTGCAGTTCGCGCGAGAGAATATGCGGGCGCGCAAGAAATCCAAGCTTCTGCACCTTGATCGCCAGCCGCACCACGTCTGGTAACTGGCGACGTGGCGGATGCGCGATGTACACCGTTGCGCCAGGCGATAAATAAGCCGCCACTTCGGGCAAACGCGCCTCGTCATGCGGCGTAATTTCAATGGAAGCACCCGCCACGAATTTGATTATTCCGGCTTTCAGCACTTCTTGCGTAACTGCTTCTGCCATCGACGTGGCGGGCGTGGTCATGTGTACTGTCTTGGAAAAGCCTGCGGACTAGTGAACTATAACGTGTGTCTGTGAGCTGCAACTCTAGCCCGGTGTCATTCCCGCGCAAGTGTTGTCTTCCGCCACCTTGTGCAGCACCTGAAGCGGTGCAAGATAATCCAGGCAGCGTAGCCTCGTGCGGTTATAGCCTTCGACAAAGTCGAGAATATAGGCATTGCGTTCGTCATGACTTAAGAATTTGTTTTTACCGCTGTTGCTCCCGGCAGCCGGATGCGCACGCAGGAGTTCGGCCAGGCGGCGGTTGAAGCGCTCGACCATGCCGTTGGTCTGCGGATGAAACGGACGGATCAGCTGATGTTGATGCCATGCTTGGCGCAGACGCGATCGAACGGATGCGCGCCCGAAGGGCGATCAGGGGGTTTGCCCTTTTTGTACACGGCAAAGCGATCGGTGAATTCGCTGCCATTGTCGGTCAGGAGCGTATGCACGGGATGGGCAAAGGCCTTGAGGAAGCGTTCCAGACAGGCAGCGACGGTGACGGCATCGCGCTTCTCGATGATCTCGACTGCACGAAGCGCGTGACGCGCTCGATCGCCACAAACACGTAGGCCGGTTGGCCGCTGCCGGCGCAGCAGAGAGGCAGCAGCTTGCGGTCAGCAGCGCGATTATCTTGCCTCGTACAGCATTCATGAGTGTCGTCCTGCTAGTGTCCTGTCCCGTAAACACATAATGGAAAGAAAAAGCTGTCATTCCCGCGAAGGCGGAATGTAATCTTTGAAAAGCACTAGCTGAAGCTGGCTGTCATTCTTGTATATCGAATTTCACCCACAATGTGGACGTGTAACAGCGTTGTAGCAGTACAGGGTGCGGCAGCCCGGTGTCATTCAGGTGGAAAAGACCGTTCCTCAGCGTGGTGCGCCGCAGCCCTTCTTCTTGAACCCGAACAGTTGCCCGGGCATAACCCGCATCGGCAAGACTGGGAGAAGGAGTGATGAGCATGACAACCGCCGCAGTCAGCTTTGTCGGCATCGATGTGGCCAAGGCCAAGCTCGATGTCGCGTTCAGCGATCGCACCGAAGTGCTAACCATAGCCAATGAAGCGTCAGCGCTCGAAGGCTTGCGCCGGGAACTCTCAGAACGCCCGCCTGAGCTCATCGTTCTGGAGGCAAGCGGCGGATACGAGACCCTGGCGGCCTCCATTCTGGCCGAGGCCGGATTGAGTGTCGCCGTAGTCAATGCGCGCTGTGTGCGCGACTTCGCCAAAGCGACCGGCCGCCTCGCCAAGACCGATCGGCTCGATGCCAAAGTGCTCGCGCAATTCGCAGAGGCGGTCAAACCCGCGGTGCGCCCGCTCCCCGATGACCAGCTCGCCGAGCTTACCGCACTGGTCAACCGCCGGCGCCAGCTCCTTGAGATGATCACAGCCGAGAAGCAGCGCCTGGACAAGGCACGGGTCCGACGCATCCAGAAAGACGTAGCCGCGGTGATCGGCTTTCTTCTGAAGCGCTTGAAGGCGGCTGACACCGATCTTTGCCTGTGGATCGAACAAAGTCCGGTCTGGCGCGCCCGGGAAGCGTTGCTGAAGTCGGTTCCCGGTGTGGGCGACATCACCGCGCGCGCCTTGATTGCGCGGCTGCCGGAACTGGGCACGCTCGACGCCAAACAAGTCGCCGCACTGGTCGGCATCGCACCTCTTAACCGCGACTCGGGAACCTGGCGCGGGACACGGCATATCGCAGGCGGGCGCGCCGACGTACGTTGCGCCCTGTATATGGCGTCTATCTCAGCGATCCGCTGCAATGCCATCATCAAGACCTTTTATCAACGCCTGCGCCAAGCCGGCAAGCCCGCCAAAGTCGCCATCGTCGCCTGCATGCGCAAGCTCCTGACCATACTCAACGCCATGGTGAAGTCGAATACCCCATGGCATGACAACCAAATCGCCCTGCCCGAAAGCAGGATTTTATAAACACAGTTGCTGAGGAAAGCAGTGACGAAGAATCTGCTTTATGCCTGACGTAACAGAAAAAGCAGATCCTTCGCTTCGCTCAGGATGACACTTCTTTTTTGTCGCTTACTTTGGAACTTTCAAGGGTCTTCCGCTTATGAGTTTGTGCGACCTTGCGCCGCCCTATATCCGCGGCATCGCGCCCTATGTTCCCGGCAAACCGACCAGTGAGCTGGCGCGCGAACTCGGCTTGTCCGACATCGTCAAGCTGGCGTCGAACGAAAATCCGCGCGGCGCGAGTCCGCGCGCGATCGAAGCGGTGCGCGACGCGCTGAGCGATGTCGCGCGTTATCCGGATGGCAGCGGCTACGAATTGAAGCGCGCGCTGGCCGGCCGCTATTCAGTGGCAGCGGAGCAGATAGTGCTCGGCAATGGCTCGAACGATGTGCTCGAACTGGCGGCGCGCGCTTTTCTCTGCCCGCATTCGTCCGCAGTCTATTCGCAGCACGCGTTTGCGGTTTATCCATTGGCAACACAGGCGACCGGTGCTACCGGCATCGAGGCGCCGGCCACGGATTTCGCCCACGACCTCGGTGCGATGATGGCAGCCGTCCGCGCCGATACGCGCCTTGTGTTCATCGCCAATCCGAATAATCCGACCGGAACGTTGCTCGCTGCCCGCGACTTGCGGCGTTTCCTGGAATGCGTTCCGCGATCGCTGCTGGTGGTGCTCGATGAAGCCTACGCCGAATATTTGCCGGATGATCGCGACGACGTCGGCGATGCCCACAGCATCGGCTGGTTGCGCGAGTTTCCCAATCTGATCATCACGCGCACGTTTTCGAAAGCTTACGGATTGGCTGGTTTGCGAATCGGCTTTGCGCTCGCAAATGCCGGCGTCGCCGATCTGATGAACCGCGTGCGCCAACCGTTCAACGTCAGCAGTGTCGCGCTCGCTGCCGCGCAGGCTGCGCTCGCTGACCAGGATTTTGTGCGCGAGAGTCGGAGGCTGAACGAAGCCGGCTTGGCGCAGATCGTTGCCGGGTTTATGCGCCTCGGCATCGAATATATTCCGTCGTACGGCAACTTCGTCAGCTTCAAAGTCGGCGATGCGAATACGGCCTATCAACGCCTGCTGAGGCTAGGC
>JACMKV010000236.1 GCA_014379915.1 Burkholderiales bacterium | reverse complement strand
TTCATGCCGCGCAACGCGTCGATCTTGTCGTATTCGATTTCGGGAAAAATGATTTGCTCTTTGATGCCCATGTTGAAATTACCCCGACCATCAAACGATTTGCCGGAAATCCCGCGGAAGTCCCGGATGCGGGGAATCGCGATCGTGATGAGCCGATCAAGAAACTCGTACATCCGGCTCTGGCGCAGCGTGACCATGCAGCCGATCGGGTAGCCCGTACGAATCTTGAAGCCGGCAATCGACTTTTTCGATTTCGTGATCACCGGCTTCTGACCGGCGATCTTTTGCATATCGCCAACCGCGTTCTCCAAGATTTTCTTGTCGGCGACCGCCTCGCCGACGCCCATGTTTAGCGTGATTTTCCTGACCCGCGGCACTTCCATGACGGACTTATACCCAAACCGTTCGATCAATTCCTTGACGACATTTTCCCGATAGTAATTTTGCAGGCGCGACATTTTGATTCCTATACGTCTATAACTTCGCCGTTGGAGCGAAAAACGCGGACCCTGCGTCCGTCCTCCAGAGTCTTGATTCCAACGCGGTCGGCTTTCTGAGTCGCCGGATTGAAGAGCGCGACATTCGATATGTGGATCGGCATTTCCTGGTCGACGATGCCGGCCGTTACGCCCTTCATCGGATTCGGCTTCTGATGCTTCTTGACGCGATTCGCACCCTCGACCAACACGCGGTCGGCTTCTACCATCACGCGCAATACCGTGCCGCGTTTACCTTTGTCTTTGCCGGCGACGACGATCACGTCATCGCCCTTTTTGATCTTGCGCATCGTTTTCCTTAGAGGACCTCTGGGGCGAGCGACACAATTTTCATGAAACGTTCGGTACGCAACTCGCGCGTCACCGGTCCGAAAATGCGCGTGCCGATCGGCTCTAGCTTCGCGTTCAGCAAAACCGCGGCGTTGCCGTCGAATTTGACCAGTGATCCGTCCGCGCGGCGCACGCCTTTCGCGGTCCGCACCACCACTGCGTGGTAAATCTCGCCCTTTTTGACCCGACCGCGCGGTGCTGCATCCTTCACGCTGACCTTGATCACGTCTCCTATCCCGGCATAACGCCGCTTCGACCCGCCCAACACTTTTATACACATTACGGAACGCGCGCCGGTGTTGTCGGCAACATCCAGGGTCGACTGCATCTGTATCATTTCAGAAACCTCGTCTCATTACTTTCGCCACGCCCATCATTGTCGCTGCTCCCGATCCCGCCACGTTGAAGGCTGGCGATTGCAGGACGATCGCCATATGCAGGCAAATGCATTAGATCAGCCGCGCCTTTTCAATCAACTTCGTAACCCGCCACGTCTTGGTTTTCGCCAGCGGACGGCATTCTTCGATTACGACCAGGTCGCCCGGGTGGTAGTCGTTGTTCTCGTCGTGCGCATGGTATTTTTTGGAGCGGTTGATCACCTTGCCGTACAGCGGATGCTTGACCGTCCGCTCGATCACTACCGTAACCGTTTTATTCATTTTGTCGCTGACCACGCGGCCAGTCAGGATGCGGCCCTTGCTGGTCTCTTTAGTTGTCGTTTCGTTCATGCCTGCGCCTTTTGATGCAAAACGGTGCGCGTACGCGCGATATCGCGGCGAACCTTGCGCAACTCGCTGTTCTTCGTCAGTTGTTGTGTTGCAATCTGCATGCGCAAACTGAATTGGGCCTTGAGCAGCGCGGTCAGCTCGTTTTGCAATTCGGCATCACTTTTCGATCTTAACTCACTGGCCTTCATCATTATCCCAATTGTCTGACGACGAAGGTCGTCTGTATCGGCAGTTTCGCGGCAGCAAGGCGAAATGCGGCGCGCGCGAGCGTTTCGTCGACACCGTCCATCTCGTACAAGACTTTGCCTGGCTGAATTTCGGCAACGTAGTATTCCGGATTGCCCTTGCCGTTGCCCATACGAACTTCGGCAGGTTTCTGCGAAATCGGCTTGTCAGGAAAAATGCGAATCCAGATCCGTCCGCCGCGTTTGATATGGCGTGTCATCGCCCGCCGTGCCGCTTCGATCTGGCGCGCTGTCAAACGTCCGCGTCCGATCGCTTTCAAACCGAATTCGCCAAAACTGACCTTGTTGCCGCGCGTCGCAATGCCGGTGTTCCGGCCTTTTTGCTCCTTACGGTATTTTCTTCTAGCTGGTTGCAGCATGCTTTACCCCTGCGCGTCGCGGCTTTCTCTCTGGTTCAGCCGGCAAAGCGGCCGGCTGTTCGTTCTTGCCGAGCACTTCGCCGCGGAAAACCCAGACCTTGATGCCAATCACGCCGTACGTTGTTTTCGCTTCTGACACGCCATAATCAATCTCGGCGCGCAGCGTATGCAGCGGCACGCGGCCTTCGCGATACCATTCGGTGCGGGCAATCTCGATGCCGTTCAGCCGACCCGCGCTCATGATCTTGATCCCTTGCGCGCCGAGCCGCATGGCGTTGGTCATCGCGCGCTTCATCGCACGACGAAACATGATGCGCTTTTCGAGCTGGGCAGCGATATTGTCCGCGATCAACTGAGCATCGACTTCCGGCTTCCTGATCTCTTCGATATTGATATGAACCGGAACGCCCATCAACTTCTGCAGTTGCTGTTTCAAGGACTCGATGTCCTCGCCTTTCTTGCCTATGACGACGCCTGGCCGTGCGCTGTATATCGTGATGCGTGCGTTTTTCGCCGGCCTTTCAATGACCACTTTGCCGACCGCAGCGTGCGCCAGTTTCTTTTTCAGAAACTCGCGGACTTTGATATCTTCATTGAGCATACCCGCGAAATTTCTACTGTTCGCGTACCACTTTGAAGTCCAGTTGCGCAGTACCGACAAGCGAAAACCGATTGGATTGATCTTTTGTCCCATACTTGTCCTTAGAGCTTGTCCGTAAGTAATTCAGCCCTGCGCCGGGGTCAATTTGAGCGCAGGCCGCGAAGCAAGATGCGCCGTTGTGTCAGCCACAACCAGCGCTCAAAGTGACCCCGGCCCGAAGCGTTGCCCGCCCGGCTGAATTATTTACGGACAAGCTCTTAATCTCCAACCGTCAGAAAAATATGGCAGGTCGGCTTGACGATACGATTGCCGCGACCTTTGGCACGCGCAGTCGACCGTTTCATCACCGGGCCGCGTTCGACATAGATGGTCGAGACCTTGAGATCGTCGATATCAGCGCCATCGTTGTGTTCGGCGTTGGCTATCGCCGATTCGAGCACTTTGCGTATGATGGTGGCGCCTTTTTTCGGACTGAACGCCAGAACATTCAAGGCGCGGTCGACTGGTAACCCGCGCACCTGATCGGCGACCAGCCGCCCTTTCTGCGCCGAAAGCCGCACGCCGCGTAAAATTGCTGAAGTTTTAATCATGAGTTTCGATCCAAGGGCCAAGGCCATTCACTGGTTATTTTTTTACCGAGGCTTTTCTATCGGCCGAATGCCCTTTGAATGTTCGCGTATGCGAAAACTCGCCGAGTTTGTGCCCGACCATATTCTCGGAAATGTACACCGGGATGTGCTGCTTGCCATTGTGTACGGCGATGGTCAGGCCGACGAAATCCGGCATAACCGTCGACCGGCGCGACCAGGTCTTGATCGGCCGCTTGTCATTGCTGGCTCTCGCCGTTTCGACCTTTTGTATCAGATGCCCGTCGGCAAACGGGCCTTTTTTTACTGAACGTGGCATATCGGCTCTCTAATCTGAATCGCTTATCTTGCAGCTCTGCCCTAATTCGCGTAGCGCCGGCGCACGATCATGTTGCGGGTGCGCTTGTTGCGGCGCGTACGATAGCCTTTCGCAGGCGTACCCCACGGGCTGCACGGATCGCGTCCGGCCGCCGTTTTGCCTTCACCGCCACCATGCGGGTGATCGATCGGATTCATCGCGACACCGCGCACCGTTGGCCGAATACCGCGCCAGCGCTGGGCGCCGGCCTTGCCGATCGAACGCAGCGAATTTTCCTCGTTGCCGACCTCGCCTATGGTTGCCCGGCAATCGACATGCACTTTACGAATTTCTCCGGAGCGCAGCCGCAGCTGCGCGTAGCCGCCCTCGCGCGCCAGCAACTGCACTGAAGCGCCGGCCGCGCGCGCGATCTGCGCGCCTTTGCCCGGCAGCATTTCGACGCAATGAACGGTCGTGCCGACTGGTATGTTGCGCAAAGGCAGGCAATTGCCCGCCTTGATCGGCGCATCGGAACCGTTGACGACTTGCATCCCGGCAGTCATGCCCTTGGCAGCGAGCACGTAGCGGCGCTCGCCGTCGGCGTAGCACAACAACGCCAGGTTGGCACTGCGGTTAGGGTCGTATTCAAGGCGCTCGACCTTGGCTCCGACACCATCTTTATCGCGGCAGAAATCGACGATTCGATAGTGCTGTTTGTGGCCGCCGCCTTGGTGGCGCGTCGTGATATGGCCGTTAATATCGCGTCCCGCTTTTTTCGACTGCTTCTCGACCAGCGGAGCGTAGGGCGCTCCTTTGTGCAAATCCCGATTTACGACCTTGACGACCGCGCGCCGGCCTGGAGAAGTCGGTTTGACTTTAACGAGCGCCATTATTTACTCTCCGCTCCGGCGAAATTGATTTCCTGTCCAGGCTTCAAGCAAACGTAAGCCTTTTTCCAGTCTTTGCGCCGGCCCATGAATTTACCGAAGCGCTTGTGCTTGCCCTTGACGACCAGCACCTGCACCGCCTCGACTTCGACTTTGAACATCAGTTCGACGGCCGCTTTGATCTCGGGCTTGGTCGCGTCCTGCGTCACACGGAAAACGACCTGCTCGTTTTTGTCGGCGACGAACGTGCTCTTCTCGGATACCTGCGGCGCGAGCAAGACCTGCATCAGTCGTTGCGGATTGTGTTTTGCCACACTCATGCCAGCAACTCCTCGATTTTGGCCATCGCGCCGCGAGTCATCAACACATGACTGGCGCGCACCAGGCTGACGGGATCGGCGCTGCCGGCATCGATAATGCGAATGTGTGGAAGA
>JACMKV010000235.1 GCA_014379915.1 Burkholderiales bacterium | reverse complement strand
AAGTTCGTCGAGGACCTGGTGCGCGACATTGCCGCCGTATTGAATCGCGACAAACGCATCGATGCGTACGTCGTGGAGTCGGAAAACTTCGAATCGATCCACAACCATTCCGCCTACGCGCTAATCCAGAGCCAGCACGATCAGCGGATGGATGCGCGGGGAGACATCGAGGACGTTCGCGTCAAGATTTAACGGAAGATCGAAGGTGTAACGCGTTCGCCTGCAATCGGAGTCGACTGCGGCGTATGGTTTTTCTGACGTTCAGTCGCGTTCCGCGAGTTGCATTGTTCAGCCGGTTGCTAATGTTTTCGAAGTGGTTACCGGATGCCTCGTTGCCTTCCTCGGCGGGCTCGGTCGCCGTCGTTTTCCCCAGGCCTCTCAGGAGATTGCGATCTGCATCGCGGTTGCGCTGCGCGAATTCACCATCGCCATCGGCGTCACCGTGCTTGCTCTGATCGCCCTGCGCGGCTTGAAAATCGTGCACGTCTGGATCGATCGCCGGCGGGAGAGACGAGAACCTTGAAAACCGCTGGCGATTCCCCGCTTCCCGACGCCGCGGCGCGCGAAAAACTCGAGCGCTTGTCGCACTGGCTGGATGATCGCTTCGCGATTCCAGGCACGAACTGGCGTATCGGACTCGACGGTCTGATCGGTCTCGTTCCCGGCATTGGCGACGTGGTCACGACAGCGCTCTCGGCCTACATTGTGATCGAAGCGCGCCGTATGGGCGTGCCGAAAGCGGTGCTGGTGCGCATGATCAAAAATGTGGTCCTGGACGCCGCGGTCGGGAGTGTGCCGCTGATCGGAGACGTATTCGACGTTCGCATGAAAACCAACCGCAGGAACCTCGCGCTTCTGAATGACCATTTCGATTCGCTGCGTGAGATCGAGGTGGCTAGGAACGCAATTAAGCGCAAAAGCAGATCGGCGCACAGCCGCCGCAAGAAACGCTGAAGCAGGGCTTGGTTCTGCGAGGCCGAAGGTACTTCCCCTTTGAAAAGGGGGAGAGCGAAGCGAGGGGCATAACGGGCAATCAAATCCCCCTTTTTCAAAGGGGGAAAGCACGAAACGTCGTTTCTCATAAGCGCTATCGTCACGACGCAACTGCTGTCTGACGCCCCCCATTAATACCGCTTGATCAAGGTCATATTATTGCCGTCGCGGCGCATTTCGACGCGGTTCAAAAAGCTCATGCCGAGCAGTACGATGTCAAGGTTGTTGCCTTCGTGCACCAGGCCGTCGACGTTGTTCAGCAGAATATCACCGACTTTCACGCTGTCGAGCTTGATTTTGTAGACGGGAACAACGCCATTGGCGGTCGAAGAATAACCGGTTTCGCCCTGCAAGTAGTTGACGCCGAGCCGCTTTGCCTCGCTGTTGCTCATCGAGATCATGGTCGCGCCGGTGTCGACAAGAAATTTGACCGAGCGGCCATTGATGCTGCCGGACGGTAAGAAATGGCCGCGTCCATCCGCCACCAGCGTTACGCTGGCAACGCCTGTTGGCGCGAAGTTGGCCGAAATGCTCTGCCCCATGCGCAGCGTCTGGCGGGCGCCGCCGATTTCGAATACTGCCGCTTCGCTGGTCGCACTGATCAGCTTCACTTTATCGGGGCCGGTTTCGCCCGCGCTCAGCGTTCGCGCTTTGCCGCCATTGATGGTCACCACTGCCTTGCCCGAGGTCAGCCCGATGACGTTAACTTCGGTCGCGCCGGCGGGAGCCGGCCAGATGATCTGACAAAACAGCAACGCATGCCATAAGCGAATGTTCATTTCATACTCCGTGAATCGCGTCTCATGAAACCCATCGCCATTTTTCGCCACTCCGCCTCGGAAGGGCCGGGCTATTTTGCCACATATCTCGATCAGCAGCGGCTGCGCTGGCAGCTGATCACGATCGATCGCGGAGCGGCGGTGCCGATCGATCCGACCTCGTTTTCGGGGATTGCGTTGATGGGCGGGCCGATGAGCGTCAACGACGACCTGCCGTGGATTCCGCCGCTGCTCAACTTGCTCCGCAAGGCCGACTCGTCCGATGTGCCGCTGATCGGTCACTGCCTTGGCGGCCAGTTGATAGCGAAAGCGCTGGGCGCCCGAGTTGGCAGAAATGCGGTCAAGGAAATCGGCTGGGGCACGGTTGCTGTAGAACACAGCGCACTCGCGCCCGAATGGTTCGGCGCGCTGACGGCATTCGAAGCGTTCCATTGGCACGGCGAAACCTTCGACATTCCCGACGGCGCGACGCGGCTGCTCGCCAGCCCGTATTGCCGCAATCAGGCGTTCGTCATCGGCAAGCACCTGGCTTTGCAGTGCCACGTCGAAATGACGCCCGATCTGATCGCAAGCTGGTGCGAAAGCGGCGTCCGGGAAATCGCCGCGAACCGGGGGCCTTCAGTACAAAATGCGAAAGAGATGCAGTCGAATCTGCCTGCTCGCATAAGCAAGTTACATCGGATTGCCGATCGGCTATATCACAGATGGCTGGAAAATTTCGCGTTCCGGCGCCCTGTTCCGTAGATACGCGATCGAAAATAAATAGCCCCATCCATCCCGCCCCGATTAAATCATTCGAGGCAGGCTGCAGCGGGAATCCAGGTTTTTGAAAAGCGCGGTCGCCAGGTTCAAGCTGCTGATGGTGGAAACAACAGCTTCATACTCAGAATGAAATCGGGAAACAAAACCGGCGAGATGACCTTGTCAATGTCGGGTCGTAGCATGCGCTGGTATCCTTTCATCCCCGGTTCCTGATGAATCTCGATCGCTTCATCCTTGATGTTCACGAGCCAGACTTCAGGAATACCGCTTTGGCCGTAGAGCGGAAGCTTGATAGCGCGATCGTATTCGAGCGAAGTGTCGGCGACTTCGATCAACAGAAGAATGTCGGCCGGCGTCGGCAGCGCATGACGGTAATAATCGGTGCGCGCCTTGAGAAGAACGAGATCGGGCTGCGGCTGGGAACGGTCGTTCAGAAGGATTGAACTTTGCACGCTTACCACTGCTTTATCAGCCGCTGCGACGACCATCGTCTTGTTCAGTAAGGCTACGGCGCCTATATGTCCGGGGCCAATTGGCGCCATATCGATCAGCTCTCCCTCGATCAGTTCGATCCTGTCATCCTCGCGCAGAATGCCAACCTCCGCCATGCGTGCGAAATCCGTAACCGTAAGCGGATGTTTCGCTGTTACCGCGAGGCTTTGCTGGAACGTAAGCGGTTCGCCCATGATTTAGATTGTAGCAGTCTCTATTCGTGAGTAATTCGTGCCGTCGATTGTTATGCGTAGCATCGAGAGGAGGTCGTCGCCAGCCTTGGCGCTCGATAAGGGGTTCCTTGGCGACTGCGTAAGTGGGCGCGAGCGGGAAGTTTTTGCAGGATTACCGTACGCTCGCGGATTGTTCTAGTATCTATACTTTGGCCTAGGCCAAAAGTGCTATTGCGCGCCGGCTGCAAAAGGATTAAACGTTGCGGTGCGTCCTACGGTCAAGTCCCATTTGTGCTGTGAATTCGCGAGCGGGATGCGCTCTTGACCGGCGGCGCATGCCGCTGGTCGAACTCGGTTCTCCGTTGCTCGCGCAGCATCTCGATTTGCTTGAGCTCGAAGGGAGTGACGATCACGTT
>JACMKV010000002.1 GCA_014379915.1 Burkholderiales bacterium | reverse complement strand
CTCGCCAGGAAGATCTGGCGCTTCGGCATCATGGGCTATTCGTGCAAGATGGAAAACGTGATGCTGTGTTTATGCGCGCTTGAAACCGTGCTCGCCGACATGGGCGTCAAAGCCAATTTCGGCGCCGCCGAGTCGGCCGCCTATCACGCCTGCGCCGACAATCCTTCACCGGTTCGCGCGTCGCCTAGCGGAGCCGTGGCGTGACAGCAATAAAAAACGGTCCGGCCGCTTTTAGTGCAGCCGGACCATTTGCGGGACCCAACCGGGAGTCGTCCCTTCAGCTAAAGCGAAGCTGAAACCTTTTCGTAACTGCTTCGCGGAAACGACGCGATTCAAATCTCCGATCAATCAGCGGCTACTTGCTTTTTCCACCTTTGGATTTTTCTTTGGCGGGTGCTTTTTTCTTGTCGGCGTCTTTCGATTTGCCGCCTTTGTCTCCGCCGCCTGCCTTGCCTTTTCCTTGAGCCATTTCTTTCTCCTCACGTGAGTGAAATTGAGATCGCCGAATAAGAACCGCAACGATCAAACGCACGCTACGCAATAAACATACCCATCCTGCTGGAAGCGAATTTGATCGGATTTTAGCGGCAGAAGGACGAGAGTGCTATTACATTGGCATATTACATAACGGCGAGGCCGATACGACCGATGTAAGACTTACATCTTTTCGGGTCAAGACTTCAAAACGGACTTCAAAACGCCCCGCCGACACGGCGTTGGCGAAGCCATCCGCGGCGGGAGGCGGCGCTAAGGCGCGCTCCCCGCAAACGGCCGACTTCGTCGGTAATGTGTCCGAAAAAGGGGAACTGAGGGGGAGAGCAAGCGAGGCAGCATAAGCGGCGGAGAAATACCCCCTGCCCCCTTTTGGAAAGGGGGCTAGGAAGGCGGGCCAGGGGCGCGTTACCCGCAAACGGGCGCCTTCGGCACTAACGGGTCCGCGCGCCCTATCTTTTTCTAAGAAAAAACGAAAACTCGCCTTTCGATTCGACCGCCGACAATAATGCATGCCCGGTCTGTTTCGAGAACGCCTGGAAGTCCTTGACCGAACCAGGATCGGTGGCGACGACTTTCAGCACGTCGCCCGATAGCATGTCGGTCAGTGATTTTTTGGTCCGCAAAATCGGCAGCGGGCAATTCAGGCCGCGCGCGTCCAGCTCTCTATCGAAATCCATAGCCCTTGAACTCCTGGCGCGGTGACGCCGTATCTGAACAAAAACCGCTATCGAAAAGCTGTTATATAGCAAACGGCGCCGCGCGCGCAAGCCGGCGCAAAGGCTTCACTTGCGATGGTATTGCCATCGCATGGCAGGGCAAATAGCTGAGGCCATTTTGTCGAATTTTCCTGCACGAATTTTCCTGTCGTTACGTTGCGGACAGGCAGCGGTTTGCGCCGCCTATCTAGGCCGGGACAGGGTGGCTCGTGCGATTGAAACCGCGTTAATATCGGTCTCGACCCCGCTCGACCCAGAATAAAAGCAGATCTTCGGTCCCGAGGCGTTGTTTCTTGCCGGCGCGACGGCGGCGATGGTGGTCACATTTTTTACCTTTCTGCCGTGCTTTTTATTCATCCTGATTGGCGGGCCGCTGGTCGAATCGACCCACGGTGACCGGAAATTCACTGCGCCATTGACCGGCATCACCGCGGCCGTGGTTGGCGTGATCCTGAATCTGGTCGTTTTCTTCGCTTACCACGTGCTCTGGCCGCAAGGGTTGGGAGGCGCGTTCGAGTGGCTATCTGCCGTGATCGGCATCGCCGCGCTGATCGCCCTGTTTCGCTACAAAATCGGGATTATTCCGGTAATCGCGGCGTGCGGACTCATAGGGCTGCTGGCGCGTTTATTGGTCATGGCATGACGGCTCTGACAATCGCCTGCGTGATGCTGACGCCGTGATACGGATAACATTCGATCGCAGTTTACTGCTGCGCTGCCTTGCGGTTTTCCTGATCGACGGCGCGCAATTCGCGCAGCCGCGCCTCGACACTCGATAGCTGGTAGAAATCGCCATCGCCGCTGCGCAGCGCGATCTGCAATTGCTCAATAGCGGCGGGAAGGGTGCCCAGCCGCACGTAAGCTTCGGCCTGCGCCTTGTGCTGCAGCAGCTTCTTGTCGAGCGCCGCGTAGCTTCTTGCCTGCAACAAGTAAAGCTGCGAATCCGAGGGGTGAATCTGCAACTGGTCGTTGATCAATGCCAGCGCTTCCTGACCTCGCCTCGCCTGCAGCAAAAGTTCAGCATAATCGTAAACCAGCGCGCGATAGCCGGGATGGCTTTTCAGCGCCTGCCGGTAATGCTCGAGCGCACCCGAGTGGTCGCCGGTCGCGATTTTCAATTGCCCGGCGAGCGTGTCGACGATGGGGCTTGCCGGTCCGATCTTGCGCAGCACCGCCATTTCCTGCTTTGCGCGCGCGTAATCCTTGGTGCGCATCAGCGCCGCGACGAGGCCATAGCGGCTCGCCGCCTCATTGGTAAATTTTTTCTCCTGCACGCTGTCTTCGAAATACACGACCGCTTCTTTCGCGCTACCGGTGTTAGCACGCAGTTTCGCTCGCAGCAACTGAAAAGCGGGGCTGTCCGGCACCTGCTTGTAGCTCATTTCCTGCGTGCGGCTTTGCACATCGGCGATGCGCTCGTAAGTCAGCGGGTGAGTGCGCAAGTACGCGGGGGCATTGTTTTCGATCACGCGCGTCGACTTTTGCAGGCGCTCGAAGAAAGACGGCATGGCGCGCGGATCGAAGCCCGATTTCTGCAGTATTTGCAGTCCGACGCGATCGGCTTCACGCTCATGATCGCGCGTGAAGTCGAGCTGGCTCTGGATCGCCGTTGCTTGCGCGCCGGCAACCGCGGCTTGCGATACTTCGGAATTCACGCGCGCCGCCAGAATCGCCAACGCCAACAAACCAAGCGACATGATCGTGCTTTGCTTCTGGCCGGAAATCATGCGCGCGAGATGGCGCTGGGTGACATGCGCGACCTCGTGCGACACCACGCCCGCGAGTTCGGATTCGCTTTGCGCCGTCGTGATCAAACCGGTGTGGACACCAATGAAACCGCCGGGCAGCGCGAACGCGTTGACCGAGCTGTCGCGGATCAGAAAAAACTCGAATGCCTGGCGCGAATCCGGGCTGTTCGACACCAGCCGATAACCTAGATCGTTCAGATAATCGGTTAGTTCGGGATCGCTCAAGTAGCTCTTGTCGTTGCGAATTTCGAGCATGATGCTCTCGCCGATCTGCTGCTCTTGCAACGGCGAAAAAGCACTCTGCGAAACATCGCCCAAATCGGGCAGGCCATCGGCGCGCGCGACTTGACCGGCGATACATAAGGCTACGATTAGATAGCGGAAATTCATGGTGCTATGATAATCCTTTGAGCATTGAGTTCCTGACCGGGGCTGCCCCGTTGTTACCCTTCCCGTTGTTACCTTCCAACCCCGACTGATGAGCGAACTAACCCACTTTGACAGCCGCGGCCAGGCGCACATGGTCGATGTTGTCGACAAGCGCGAAACGCGCCGTCTTGCACGCGCCGCCGGCAGCATTTTCATGCAGCCCGAAACCCTGGCGAAGATTGCCGAAGGCGGCGCGAAAAAGGGCGATGTGCTCGGCGTCGCGCGCATCGCCGGCATCCAGGCTGCAAAGCGTACGTCGGAGCTGATCCCGTTGTGCCATCCACTGGCATTGACCAGGGTCGGCATCGAATTCACGCTCGATCATCAGGCGAACTCGGTCGATTGCATCGCAACGACTGAAACCTTCGGCCGCACCGGCGTCGAAATGGAAGCGCTAACTGCAATCAACGTCGCGCTGTTGACCATTTACGATATGTGCAAGGCCGCTGATCGCGGCATGCATATGGAAAATATCCGGCTGCTCGAAAAGCGGGGCGGGAAATCGGGCCATTGGACGAATGCATGAGACCGCCGGAACGGCGGCGGGTTGACGACAGGGCTGGATCAAACCGAAAGCATGATTTGCGCCGAATGTGATATTCCAGCGGAAAGGCTTGCAGTTGAATTGGCGAAACCGTCTCTTCCGTGTTCAGCCCTTGAGAACGGACAAGACCTCGCGCAGTCACAATCGTAAACCGCTTGTCCGGGAGCAGATGAGATGAATCGATCGCGACGTACCTTATTGAAAGCGGCGAGTTTCTTGGCCGGTGTTGCCCTCGGCGGCGGCATGCTGCGCAGTGTTTTCGCGGCCGACTGGAACGCTGCCGCGTTTGACGCGGTTGACATTAACGGGGCGATGAAAGGCATCGGCGTCGCAGCCGCCACCTTCAGCAAAGACATCGAGATTCAGGTGCCGCAGATTGCCGAAAATGGTGCAGTAGTGCCCATACAGGTCACCAGCCGTATTCCGAATACACGATTTATCGCGATTCTGGTCGAAAAAAATCCATTTCCGCTGATTGCACAAATCAACTTTCTGAACGGCGCGGAAGGCTACGTCTCGACCCGCATCAAGATGGGGGAAAGCTCGAATATCAAGGCGGTAGTTCAGGCCGACGGCAAGTTCTATTCAGCGAGCAAAGACGTAAAAGTGACGATCGGCGGCTGCGGCGAATGAGCACAATGAAACGCATTTGCTTCGGGTACAACTCTTGCGTTTTGACATGATTGAGCGGAAGGAAATCGCATGCAGGCAATGAAAATCCGCGCGAGAATGGAAGGTGACAACAGCGCCGCTGACATCAAGGTGCTGGTCAATCATCCGATGGAAACGGGGCAGCGCAAGGATGCGAATGGCGAGCTGATTCCCCGCCACTTCATCCAGACCATCAAGGCGACGCACAACGGCAAGATCGTTATCGACGCCCAGTGGAGTCAGGCGATTTCGAAAAACCCGTTTTTTGGTTTCAAGATCAAGGGCGCCAAGTCTGGCGACACGGTTACCGTGAGCTGGGTCGACAACAAAGGCGAAACGAGCAGCATCGACGCGAAGATAGAACCGGCCTCATCCTGATCTACCGTTTTCAGGCCGAGTTCAGGCCAAATCTGAAAGCGCGCGGTTCTGGCTGGTACGAAGCGATGCACATTGTTCGAAAGCCGCAGCGGGCCGAAGAGCAACATAGGGAGGCAACATTGAATCGTCGTGAATTCCTGCACGTGCTTGCGATGGCCGCGGCATCGGGCCTGGCCCTCAACAGCAAGGCCGCGCTCGCGAACACGATCGGCGGCATGTATGACTTGCCGACCTTCGGCAACAACGTGACCTTGCTGCATTTCACCGACAGCCACGCGCAGCTTTTACCGAGTTACTACCGCGAGCCGACCGTCAACATCGGCGTTGGCGATCATCACGGCAAGCCGCCGCATCTGGTCGGCGAAGCGCTGCTCAAACATTTCCGTATCAGCCCGACTTCGCGTCAGGCGTATGCGTTCAGCTCGGTCAATTTCGAGGCCGCGGCAAAAACATACGGCAAGGTGGGCGGCTTCGCGCACCTCGCGACGCTGGTCAAAAAAATCCGCGCACAGCGCCCCGGCGCGCTGCTGCTCGACGGCGGCGACACCTGGCAGGGTTCGGCCACGGCGATGTGGACCAAGGGCCAGGACATGGTCGATGCGACGAAGCTGCTCGATGTCGACGTCATGACCGGCCACTGGGAATTCACGCTCGGCCAGGATCGTGTCAAAGAGATCGTTAAGGATCTCGATGGCAAGATCGATTTCGTCGCGCAGAACGTGCGCACCGCCGATGGCCAGGATCCGGTATTCAAGCCGTATGTGATCAAGGATGTCAATGGCATAGCAGTGGCGATCATCGGCCAGGCATTTCCGTATACGCCGCTCATGCACCCGCGCCATCTGACTGCCGATTGGGCATTCGGAATCAGTGAAGAGACGCTGCAAAAAACCGTCAGGGAAGCGGCTGCCAAAGGCGCAAAAGTCATCGTGCTGTTGTCGCATAACGGAATGGGTATCGACCTCAAGCTCGCGAGCCGCGTCAGCGGAATCGACGTGATCCTCGGCGGGCACACGCATGACGCCGTCCCGCAGCCGACCGTCGTCAAAAATTCCGGCGGCTACACGCTGGTCGCCAGCGCCGGCGCCAACGGAAAATTCCTCGGTGTGCTCGACCTGCAGGTGAAT
>JACMKV010000234.1 GCA_014379915.1 Burkholderiales bacterium | reverse complement strand
TTGATCAAAGCCGCACGCAAGCTGCTGCCGGAAACCGGCTGCTCCGGCCTGAACTTACGTCAGGTCGCGGTAAAAGCCGGCGTCAACCTTGGCATGTTTCACTATCATTTCAAGACCAAGGACGAATTCCTGCGCCACGTTCTGCAGGAGTTCTACGAGGAGTTCTTCAGGCATCTGCAGCTGGAAGCCGCGCACCACGCGACGCCGATGGAAAACTTGCGCGCGGCGCTTTTGCTCTTTGCGACGTTCGCGCGCGACAACCGGCAGCTCCTTTTCGCCCTGTTGCGCGATGCGATGAATGGCGAGGAAGTCGTTCAGGATTTTCTGCGCGCCAATCTGCACCGCCACGTCGAAATCCTGATGCGGCTGATCCGTGAATGCCAGACCCAGGGTCAACTGCGCGAGCTGCCCCCGGTCAACGCTCTCGTCACGCTGATCGTCAGCAGCAACCTGCCTAGCATCATCAGCGAAGGCGTGCGCCGCGCCCATCCCTGGCCAGGCAAGAAAAACGTAAACGCGATGCTCGAGACGCAGCTACTCAGCGACGCCGCTTTGGCAGCAAGGATCGGGTTTCTGCTCGGGGAGGCGCAATGACAGCGTGGCGCTGGTTACCACTCGCGCTCGCACTGGGCGCATGCGGTACGCCGCAACCGGAGTTCTATCAAGGCTATGCCGAAGGTGAATATGTGCGCGTCGCTGCTCCATACGCCGGCAGATTGATCGCTCTCAAGGTTCGGCGCGGTAACGAAGTCGCGGCCGGCGCGCCGCTGTTCGAACTCGAGCAGGAAAATGAAGCCGCTGGCAAACGCGAACTCGAAGCGAGACTCAAGCGCGCAGAAGCGCAGCTCGAAGACTTGACCAAAGGCAGGCGGGCGCCCGAGGTACAGGCCGCCAGATCGCAGCTCGTTCAAGCCGAAGCGAGCCTCAAATTATCCGAGGTCCGGCTGCGCCGGGCCCAGCAATTGGCCGAAGGCGGCGCCGTGTCCAAACAAGAGCTTGACGAAACACGCGCGTCATACCAGCGCGACCGCGCGCACGTCTCCGAATTATCGGCGCGCCTGAAAACCACGCGGCTGCCGGCGCGCGAGGATGAAGTGCTGGCGCAGCGTGCCGAGATCGATGCGTCGCGCGCGGCGCTGGCGCAAGCACATTGGCGGCTCGACCAGAAAAAGCCGGTGGCGCCGTTCGCGGCGCCGGTCAATGACACGTTTTATACCGAAGGCGAATGGGTGCCGGCAGGCTCGCCGGTGGTATCGCTGTTGCCGCCGCAAAACATCAAGGTGCGTTTCTTTGTCCCGGAAACCGCGCTCGCCAAATTCCGCCTTGGCCAGGAAGTCCATCTGACCTGCGACGGCTGCAAAACCGGAATGACTGCCAAGGTGAGCTTCATCTCGCCGCAGGCTGAATTCACGCCGCCCGTTATCTACAGTAAAGACGCGCGGGCCAAGCTGGTGTTTCTGTTGGAGGCGAAACCGGACGAACCGGCGTCATTGCATCCGGGCCAGCCGGTCGAGGTGCGGCCATGAACGATGTCATCGACGTGCGCAATCTGAGCAAGCGTTTTGGCGGCAAGCCGGCGGTTCAGGATTTTTCGATGGCCATCGCGCGCGGCCAGATCTTCGGTTTCCTCGGCCCCAACGGCAGCGGCAAAACGACGACGATACGCATGCTGTGCGGGCTGCTGACTCCCGATTCCGGCAGCGGCACTTGCCTGGGCTTCGACATCATCCGCGAAGCGCAGCAAATCAAGCGCCGGGTCGGCTACATGACGCAGAAGTTTTCCCTCTATGAAGATTTGAGCATCGCCGAAAACCTCGATTTCGTCGCCCGGGTTTACGCCGTCAAGGATCGCAAGCGGGCTGTCGTACGCGCCCTCGAAAGGCTCGGCCTGTACCAGCGGCGCGGGCAATTGGCGGGAACGCTTTCCGGTGGCTGGAAGCAACGGCTGGCGCTGGCCGCGTGCCTGTTGCACGAGCCGGAATTATTGCTGCTCGACGAGCCGACCGCCGGCGTCGATCCGCAAGCGCGGCGCGAATTCTGGGACCAGATACACGATCTCGCGCTTGCCGGCATCACCGTGCTGGTCAGCACCCATTACATGGATGAAGCCGAGCGCTGTCATCGTCTCGCCTACATCGCTAACGGCAAGCTGCTGGTGCAGGGCACGGTGAAGGAAGTCACGGCTAACTGCGGCCTGCACACCTGGTCGGTGACCGGCGACGATCTGTCCGCCCTCACGCAAGAATTACGCGCGCAGCCGGGCATCGCGATGGTCGTGCCGTTCGGCGTTTCCCTGCACGTGACCGGAACCGATGCCGACGCGCTGGAGCATGCGCTGGCGCCGTATCGCGAGCGGCCGAATCTGCATTGGCAGCGCTCCGAGCCGGGGTTGGAAGACGTTTTTATCCAGCTGATGCGGACCGCTTCCTTAAACAACGTCCATTAGTAATGGTGATGCAGAATTTCACTGGTTGTCATTGCGAGCGCACGCGAAGCGATCTCGGTTTTTCCGTCAGAGGGATTGCCATGGACCACAGGATCTTCGTCGCGTGAAGCCGCTCCTCGCAAAGACATCGAAGCTGTCGCGCATCGAGGTTGAACGCTGATGTTTTCCGCAAGCCGCTTTCTCGCGGTGCTGACCAAGGAATTCGTGCAGGTGCGGCGCGACCGGCTGACGTTCGCGATGATCGTCGGCATTCCGATCATCCAGCTCATCTTGTTCGGGTTCGCGATCAACACCGATCCGAAGGCGCTGCCGACCGCGGTGCTCAGCGCGGACCACAGCGAATTCAGCCGCAGCTTCGT
>JACMKV010000233.1 GCA_014379915.1 Burkholderiales bacterium | reverse complement strand
TTGTCGCCGCGCCCGCGCAGCACGGCGAGCGTGCAAGACAATAGGGTTCCCCCCACGCACCAGCCCAGGGTATTGATTTTGTCGGCGCCGGTAATCGCCAGCGCGACTTCGATGGCTTTCATCACGCCGTCGCTTAAATAGTGATCCCAGGTGATGTGCCCCAGTTCCGGAGTGATGTTGCGCCACGATATGAGGAACACCGTGTTGCCCTGTTCAACGGCATAGCGCACAAAGGAATTCTCTGGCTGCAAATCGAGGATGTAAAACTTGTTGATGCAAGGCGGGACGATCAACAGTGGACGTGTGGCTACTTTCTTGGTAGATGGCGCATACTGGATCAATTGCATCAGATCGTTCTCGAACACCACCGCGCCCTCCGATACCGCAATATTTCTGCCGATTTCGAAAGCGGATTCGTCGGTCAAGGAAATGCGCCCTTTTCGGATGTCCTCGATCAGGCTCTCAAATCCTGCTTTGACCGTTTCGCCTTTGCTCTCCAACGCGAGCTTGAGAACTTCCGGGTTGGTCGCTGCGAAATTCGCCGGGCTCATCGAATCGATATACTGGCGCGAATAAAACCGCAGTTTATCTCGGGTCTTCTCGTCGACATCAGCCGTTTCGACCATGTCGCTGATCAGCCTGGCGTTGATTAGGTACTGTTGCTTTAGGAAATCGTAGTAGGGATTGTCGCGCCACTCGGCTGCGTTGAAGCGGCGATCTCCCTTTTGCGGGGTGGCTACGGGTTCGTGGGGCTGGCCGGCTGGCCGGGCCAGGGTACCCATCCACAACTCCATCTGCTGCTGGTAATAGCGGGTTTGCAATTCCGCCAACTTCCCGTCGCCTGGCGGCGTAACCGGCACGCCAATCTTGCCGATGTCGCCGATTTGAGCGGCATAGGATTTGGTAAAACTTTCCATCATGCTTTGCCCGGCTTTGATGAAGCCCTGAACTAATTCATCCGGGATATTAAACTTGGCTGTCATGGATGCCTCCGTCGAGGGGGATTGAGGTAGCATCAATCGCGAGCAGCACGGCCTTGCCGAGTGTCGTCACAAACCGGGGCACGCGAGACAGTGATATTATGCGCCTAGAAGCAATCAGTACGCATACCCCTCAAAGATAAGCATTCATTGGCAGGAAAATAAACGTGGCCGAACGCGAATTCATGGAATATGACGCCGTCATCGTCGGCGCGGGTCCATCGGGACTCGCGTGCGCGATCCGGCTCAAGCAGTTGAGCGTTGAAAACAACGTCGATCTCGGTGTTTGCGTGATCGAAAAGGGCTCGGAAGTTGGCGCGCACATTCTCTCCGGCGCCGTGATGGACCCGCGCGGGCTCAGCGAACTGTTTCCTGACTGGAAGGAGCGCGGCGCGCCGCTCAATACACCGGTCACCGAGGATCATTTCCTGTACTTGACTGAGACCAAGTCATACAAGCTGCCGACACCACCGCAGATGCACAACGAGGGCAACTACATCATCAGCCTCGGCAGCGTCTGCCGCTGGCTGGCGACCCAGGCGGAAGCGTTGGGCGTCGAAATCTACTCGGGATTCGCCGCCGCCGAAGTGCTTTACGACGAAACCGGCGCGGTCATGGGGGTGGCCACTGGCGACATGGGCATCGGCAAAAACGGCGAAAAAACGGCGCATTACCAGCCCGGCATCGAGCTGCACGCCAAACAGACGATCTTCGCCGAGGGCTGCCGCGGATCGCTGACGAAAACCCTGTTCGAAAAATTCCGCCTGTGCGACGGAGTCGATCCGCAGACCTACGGGATCGGCATCAAGGAATTGTGGGAAGTTGAGCCCGAAAAACACGCCCCCGGAAAAGTCGTTCACACCGTAGGTTGGCCAATGGACAAAAATACCTACGGCGGCTCGTGGCTCTACCACATGGAAAACAACCAGATATCGGTCGGATTCGTGATCGGGCTCGATTACCAGAATCCTTACTTAAGCCCCTTTGACGAATTCCAGCGGTTCAAGACGCATCCCGCGCTCAGGTCCCTCCTCGAAGGCGGCCGACGTATTGCTTACGGGGCTCGGGCGCTGTCGGAAGGCGGCTTTCAGTCGATTCCGAAGCTCACCTTCCCCGGCGGCTTGCTGGTCGGCGATACGGCAGGCTTTCTAAATGTGCCGAAAATCAAGGGCACCCACACCGCCATGAAATCGGGTATGACGGCGGCGGAAGCGGCGTGCGCCAACTTCACAGGCGAAAACGCGCAGGAAGTAAATACCTACCAGGAGCGATTGAAGCAAACCTGGATGTGGGACGAGCTTTACCGAGTGCGCAACATCCGGCCCAGTTTCCGTTGGGGATTGTTCGGCGGCATCGCCTATTCGGCGCTGGATACCTACCTTTTCCGCGGAAAAGCGCCGTGGACGATACACCACCACGCCGACCACCTGCAGTTGAAAAAAGCCTCCGAGTGCGAACGCATCAGCTATCCGAAACCCGACGGCAAGATTACCTTTGATAAACTCTCGTCGGTGTTCATCTCCAACACCAACCACGAGGAGAACCAGCCGCCCCACTTAAAGCTTTACGACCCTAAAGTCCCGATCGAGACGAACCTCGCGCTCTACGACGCGCCCGAGCAGCGCTACTGCCCGGCCGGCGTCTACGAAATCGTGCGCGAAGACGGCAAACCGCGGCTGCAGATCAACGCGCAGAACTGCGTCCACTGCAAAACCTGCGACATCAAGGACCCAACGCAAAACATCAATTGGGTCGTGCCCGAAGGGGGTGGTGGACCGAATTACCCGAATATGTAGGGTCACGTCCTCAGCCCAGCTCCACAGGGCCAAACCTAGTATAACGATTCAACAAAATATTACTAAATACGTTCCTGGTGGCCAATTGATACTCCTTCGGCTTGATTAAGGCGAGGTTCACCACCCACACCTTGGCTCGTCCGCCGTTCACACGTCCTGTAGTGTTTACATCAACGAAGGGCCAGGTCCTCCAGCCGATCCTGGAAAGGCGCCAAAAGAGGACCTCAACTTCGAGACTCGGCTGTGCACAACATCTGGCTCGCACCAGAAGCGCTCACGACGATGCGAAACTCTGTGTCTTGGACGTTCAAAAACGCTTGCAGTCAGCGTTCCAGCGAACCGTACCGCGCTGGCGGTTTAATCGCGTATCACGGGTTTGACGTTTTCCTGGGTGATGCGCTTCAGCCGGTCGAGCAGCTCCTGCCACGCGACGCGGCGATTGTAGCCCAACACGGTGATCGCCGGTATGCCGCCGCCTTCGACGATCACGTACCCCTGCCGGGCCGGCTCGATGCCGCCCATTTCGCAAACGCTGTTGCGCAGTACGCAACTGAGGCCGATGCGCGAATAACCGAATTGCTCGAAGAAGCGCAGGAAGCTGCGCTGCAACGCCGCCGCTGCGCCGGCGCCGCCAAGCGCGGAAATATTTTGCACGGCGGTCTGGCTGATTTTCTTTGGGTAGTTGCCCGGGCTGCTGGCGATCGAAGCGTCGAATAGGACTGGCCGCCAATCGGCGAGTTCCAGCTTGCTCAAACTCACGTCGATGCGGCCGGTGATGTTGCCGAACGAGAACGCGCGCGTCAGCAGATCGAGATCCAGGTTGCGCATATCGACGTCCGCCGCGAGCCGCGGGGTAGAGCCGAGCGGATCGAACATCATCAGGTTTTTTGCGACGATCGTGCCGTCGAATATTTTGAACAATAACGCGCCATCCGCGCTCAAGGTCGAGTTGCGGTAACGCACAGCGGGAATGACACCAGAAAAACTGCCGAGCATTCGCGGCAAGCCGAGATCCTGCGTCAGCTTCTCCATGGAGACGGGTGTCAGGCCGGCGCCGAACTGCCACCGCCATTCTTCACCGATTTTTTCGGCGCGAAAATCACTGAGCGCGAGCTTGCCATCGAGGATTGGAATTTCAGCTTTCGGTATGGCAAAGCTCAGGCCGTTCATTTCGAGCGAAACCTGAGCCGCGCCAAGCGGTAAACGAAATACTTCACCGCCGCCTATGCGGATGTCGGCCCTGGTCGGCGCGCTGCGCTGCCACGGCACGTTCGCGTCGAGATCGAAAATGGCAAAGCGGCGTTGCTTGTCTTCCAGCGAAACGTCTTGCAATGCCAGGGTAAGCGCCTGGATTGCGCCATCAGCGAATCGCAAATCGAAGCCGGCGCGGCCCTCGATGCGAAGATCGGCCAGCGCGGTCTGGCCCAGCAAAGGCTTCAAAACCTGTGCGTAAAGCTCGTCCAGGTTGACTTGATCCGTGCGCGCACGGGCAACGTTCAGGCTGTGCGCATCACGGTCCCATGAAGCGGTCATGTCGATCTCGCCGATTTTCGCCAGAGTCAGTTGACTGGACGTGATTTCAATCGAACGCCCGGTCACTTTGCCTGCCGCGGTCAAACGATGCCCAGCCGAAAAGTACAGCGGTTGCCAGAACACCTCGCCGGCGAGCCAATCGACTCCGGTTTTCCAACGCCAGCCATCGCTGTATTGCTCGGCAGTCAGTTGAATAGCGGCTTCGATTTTTTCGCCGGCGTGTAAACCGGCGGCATCGCTGAACGCAACGCCGCGCAACTGCACATCGCCGGCCAGCTTGAGATGACCGCTACCGTCCCCGAGCATGAGCCGGCCATCGATTTCCCCGGCACTAATTTTCGGAGCGGCTTCCGGCAACAGCGCGGCGATTCGCTGCAGTTTGCCGTGCGAGATGACGACTTCGAGTGCAAACGGCTCGCGCTTGAATTCGCCGGCAAGCTTCCAACTCTCGCCTTTCTCCGGCTGCACGACCAGTTCCAGCTTCTGCGCTTGCATCTCATAGGCGAAACGGATCGGCCATTTCTGGCCGACGTCGAGCACGCCTTCGGCGCAGCGTATTGCCGTTGTTTCGAGCTGAAATTGGTCGCACGTCAAAACGACGTTGTGCAGCGTTTTGCCCTGCAGCGTAAGTTCGCCAATGCGTAGTTCGAGTCTGGATAAATCGTCGCCGCGCAAGCCCGCTTCGATCGATTTCGCGCTGAAAGAAGGACTGTGAATATCGGCTATCGATAGATCGATCTGCTGGCAAAACCCCGGCCTGCTGGCCAGAAGCGCAGCAAGCAGAATTGTCGCGCAGATGACTTTGGCAACGCTGCTCACGCCGGGCAGCGGGGAAGGATTACGAACGAGCGTTGGGAACGGATCGACACTGCGAGGAAAGCTCTGATTAAGTCATCCTGAATCCTTCGGCGTTGCTCAGGACAGGCTCCGTAAAGGATCTGTTTTACTGGACGTGAAAGCAGATTCTTCGGTTTAAAGCCCTCAGAATGACACTTGTTCAGAGCCTCCCTGGATGCACCCGATGCGTTACTGCCTTTCCTCTTCAGGCGGGAAATACGCCGGTCGACAGGTAGCGATCGCCGCGGTCACAGACGATCGAAACGATGACTGCATTCTCGAGCTCGGCGCTGAGCCTGAGCGCGACTTGCAGCGCGCCGCCGGACGAGATGCCGGCAAAAATGCCTTCCTCGCTGGCCAGCCGGCGCGTCATTTCCTCGGCGTCGGCCTGGCTGACTTCGATGACGCGATCGACGCGGCTGGCATCGTAGATCTTGGGCAGGTATGCCGGCGGCCATTTCCTTATCCCCGGAATCTGCGAACCCTCCGATGGCTGCACGCCGATGATCTGGATCGCCGGATTCTTTTCCTTGAAATAGCGCGAGCAGCCGACGATAGTCCCCGTCGTCCCCATGCTGCTGACGAAATGCGTGATCGTGCCATTGGTGTCGCGCCAGATTTCCGGCCCGGTGCCTTCGTAGTGTGACAGCGGATTGTCGGGATTGGCGAACTGATCGAGGATGATGCCCTCATTGTTGTCGCGCATACGCTCGGCGGTGTCGCGCGCGGTTTCCATGCCGCCGGCTTCGGAAGTCAGCACGAATTCAGCGCCGAACGCGCGCATGGTCTGGCGGCGCTCAACGCTCAAATGCTCGGGCATCACCAGCACCATGCGATAGCCCATCATCGCCGCCGCCATCGCCAGCGCGATGCCAGTATTGCCGCTGGTCGCTTCGATCAGCGTATCGCCCGGCTTGATGTCGCCGCGCGCTTCCGCGCGCTTGATCATCGACAGCGCCGGCCTGTCCTTGACTGAGCCCGCTGGATTATCGCCCTCGAGCTTGACCAGCACGGTGTTACTGGTTAAGCCAGGTAGACGTTTGAGCTTTACCAGCGGCGTATTGCCGACAAAATCTTCGAGGACCTTGTACATGTCATTCAGCATACCAGATCGACCGATGCCCGGTAGCGCAGCGCTCGCTTCAAAAAAAACCCCGCGAAGGCGGGGTTTTTCCAGGTGCCCTGGGGCTATTTCTTTGGCTTCTCTTCGGGATACTCGCGCGGCGATTCCTTCGACATCGTCTCATCGGCTTTTTCGCTTGAAGCCGCGCCCGATTTTTTCACCGGCCCCGGTTTGGCATCTTTATCGGGCAGCGGGCGGGAAGCACCCTCCGACATCGTTTCGTCGGCTTTTTTGCCTGCTTCCGCCGGGTTCATCTTCTTGCCCGCCCCGCCTGCGGTCAATTCGCCCTTCATACTGGCAATGCCTTTCGCATTCATGCCCTCGACGTTGGCAAGGTCGTCCACGCTCTTGAACGGACCGTTTTTCTTGCGGTAATCAATGATCGCCTTGGCCTTCACCGGACCGATACCTTTGACGCTCTCGAGTTCTTTCTGGTCGGCGGTATTGATGTCTAAGGCAAGGGCAAAGCCGCAAAACGCAAACGTCATAACGAGCAGCAACAGCAATTTTTTCATTTCATTTCCTCCAGGGTTGAGTGACAGGCGCAGCTTGGCAACTCGCCGCCTGCCCTGTTCTAACGCCCCGCCGAGGACGAGCGTTGACGCCGATCGCTATCCGTCGCTCCGAGCTGCGCCCGGTCTCCCGCAAAGGTTCATTTTGCAATTAACCCGCCGCTTTTCCTTCCCCTCCATCGCCGTACGTTCCCGCCTCCTCTCCGAGGAGGGGCGACATGCAGTGGCGGGGGTGGCATCCGTATTTGAGGAGAGGCTACACGCAGTGGCGGGCGGTGCGTCCCTGGAACGGAGAAAAAAGCGCGGTCAGGCGGCAGAGGAAACGAACCGGCAACGTAACATCAAGGTTTGTTGCCGAGCCAGGCGCGAAACGCGTCCGCCGCGCACGGGCGGGCAAAATAAAACCCTTGCGCGTAATCGCAGCCTTCGCGAACCAGAAACGCGCGCTGCGCCTCGTTTTCGACGCCCTCTGCAACGACGTCGATGCGCAGCCGCCTGGCCATGGCGATGACCGCGGCGACGATCGCGGCGTCATCGGGATCATCGGCGACGCCGTGCACGAACGAGCTATCGATTTTCAGACTGCTGGGGCCGAAGCGCTTGATATAACGCAACGACGAGTAGCCGACGCCGAAGTCATCGAGCGCGATCCGGACGCCAACGCTTTTGAGTTCGTCGAGCACGGCAAGATTGTGTTCGTTGTCATGCAGCACAAATTGCTCGGTAATTTCGAGGCATAAAAGCTCGGGCGCAAGGCGCGCCGAATGCAAAGCGCGCCGCACTGCATCGACCAGCATTGCGGCTTTGAACTGGCGCACCGAAACATTGACCGATACGGTCAGCGGCGCGCCGGACCGTTGCCACGCCGCCGCCTCGTGCGCGGCTCGCTGCAATACCCACTCGCCCAGATCGACGATCAAGCCGGTTTCTTCGGCCGCGAGTATGAAATCGTCGGGCAGCATCAAACCGTTTTCGGGATGGCGCCAACGCAGCAATGCTTCGGCCCCGACCGGTTTGCCGCTCGCCAGCGCGACAATCGGCTGGTAGTGCAGGACGAACTCGTCGCGCTCGAGCGCGCTGTGCAGCGCAGCTTCGAGCTTGAGACGGGTCTGCACCTGCAGGGTCAGTTCAGGACGATAGAACTGCGTGTGATTGCGGCCCTCGGCCTTGGCGTGATACAGCGCGCTGTCGGCGCAGCGAAACAGCTTTTGCAAATCGGCGCCGTCGGCTGGATAAAAACTGACGCCCAGACTCGACGTGATCGGCACCTCCTGGCCCTGGATATTGCATGGGCTGGACAGCGATCTCCGCACCTTCTCGGTAATGCTGATGGCATTTATGGGTTCCTCGAGGTCGCTCAGCAGCAACACGAATTCGTCGCCGCCAAGGTTCCCAATGCAGTCGGTATCGCGGACGCAGGTCTTGAGCCGGCTGGCGACGGTTTGCAGCATTACGTCGCCGGCCTCGTGTCCGAGGCTGTCGTTGACCTGTTTGAAGCGATCGAGATCGAGGAATACGACGCCGAGGCACTTCTTGCGGCGTTTGGCGTCGCTCAGCATGCGCTCGCCCTCGTCGCGCAGACGGGCGCGATTGGCGAGCCCGGTCAGCACATCGAAATAAGCGAGCCGCGCAAGCTGGTATTCGGCTTCTTTGCGCTCGGAAAGATCGTAAATCTGGTAGAGATAATATAGCGGCTCATCTCCGGCGCGGAGCAGCGAAACGCTGACCAGCGCCCAGATCTCCTTGCCGCCAGCGCCGCGGTAGCGCTTTTCGAATTGCACCGACGGCGTTGTGTTGGCGAGCAGCGCGGACAGATATTCCTGCTCCATGCGCCTGTCGCCGGCATGCGTAAGTTCCGATTGTTTGAGCGTCATCAATTCGGCTTCGATGCAGCCGAGCAGCGCGCAAATCGCGCCGTTCACTTGCAGAAATCGGCCATCGAGCGCCACCACTGCCATCCCCGCCGCCGCGAAATCGAATGCATTGCGAAAGTGCGCCTGGCTTTCCCGCAGCGCCTGCTCGGCGCGCATGCGCTCGCTGACATCGCGCAGCACCACGACAGCCCCCAGGAGCTTGCCGTCTTCAGCGCGGATCGGCGCGGCCGAATCGTCGACCGGACGCGTAGCGCCGTCGTGCGCCGCCAGCAGCGTCCCGTAATCGATGCCGACCACGGCATCCTCGCGCAGGGCGCGGCTGGCCGGCGATTCGATCGCAGCGCCCGTCTTCGGATCCCGCAATACGAGGATTTCGCCGACATCCGTGCCCAGCGCTTCTTCCTGGCCCCAGCCGGTAATCAACTCCGCTTGCGGATTCATGAAGCGGACGCGGGCTTGCGGATCGGTCGCGATGACGCCATCGCCGACGCAGCGCAAGGTCGATGCGAACCATTGCTCGGATTCGCGCAGGCGCTGCTCCATGACCGCCTTGTACAGCGCGACTTCGATCGCCGCGCGCAGCGCTTTCGGCTCAAACGGTTTGGTCAGATAGCCGTGCGGCGCGGTGCTAGCGGCGCGCTCGACGGTGCGAGCATCGCTGTAGGCGGTCAGAAACACGACCGGAATTTGCAGGCCGTGGCCGATGTGGCGCGCCGTTTCGACACCGTCCATATCGCCTTTGATGACGATATCCATCAGCACGAGGTCGGGCCGGTGCTGGCGGGCGAGCGCGATCGCATCGGCGTCATTGTCGGCGCTGCCGCAGACCTCGTAACCCATTTCAAGCAGTTGCTGTTCGAGATCCAACGCGACGATGGCTTCGTCCTCGACCACCAGTATCTTCGCGGGCCCGGCGCGAACGTCGGAACGCGTGGCGATGTTTGCGGCGCCGGTCATGACCGAAAAAGAATAGGCCAAATCAACTCGGTTAGCCATAGGCGCCCGCGGCGGGACGACCAGCGGAGAAACTGGATTCCTGCCTAGCCTTTCCTTGTCGCCTCTCCTCGGAGAGGACGGGAGAAAGAAGCTTGGAGTGGTTCGCAGCCCGCAACCGCGACCCACCCGCGATCGTCATGGCCGTATCGGAAACCTGAGCCGCACGCGCGTTCCGCCGGCGCTCTCGAAAGTCAGCTCGCCATCCAGTTGCCGGCTCAAAGTTTCGATCAGCTTGATGCCCATCGTTACGGGTGGCGGCGCTGCGGCAACGGCCATGCCGACGCCGTTGTCGGCCACCATAAGCAAGGCCGTGCCATCGTCGAAACACTCGAGAACGACCGACAAAATGCCTTCGCGTCCGTCGGGAAATGCGTGCTTGAGGCTGTTGGAAACGAGCTCGTTCAAAATCAGACCCAATGGTACGGCAGTTTCGAGCCCGACATCGACCGGCTCGACTGCGCTGACGATATCGACGCCGCGTTCGCTGGCGCCAGCAGCCGCGCCGAGGCGATGGCACAGATCGTCGATGTAGCCTTTCAGGTTGATCGACGACAGATTGCCCGCCTGGTAGAGCTTTTCGTGCACCAGCGCCATCGCCCGCACGCGGTCCGCGCTTTCCTGCAAGACAGTGCGCGCGTGCCCGTCGGGCAGCGTCCTGATCTGCAGATTGAACAGGCTGGTGACGACTTGCAGGTTGTTTTTGACGCGGTGGTAAACCTCTTTCAGCAAGGTTTCCTTTTCGCGCAGGGCGGCGCTGATCGCCTGCTCTTTTTGCCGGTGTTCGGTAATGTCGCGCATGGCGACGACGGCGCCGAGCTTCTCGCCGTCGCGGCTGAACAGCGCCTGGCCGCTGGCCAGCAGCACGCGTTTTGTGCCGTGCTTCGGCACGATCATCAGTTCCTCATTGCGCACCGGTTTTTCCTGCAGCGCCTTGAACAACGGAATCTCCCCGGCCGTCATCGCCGTGCCGTCGGGCCGGCACAAACCGTAATGTTCGGCCCAGCGTACTGGCGGCAGCGGTTCCAGGGGGAGATTGTGAAACTCGCGCGCCGCGCGGTTGAACATCGTCAGCGTGCCCGCGGCGTCGCAAACGACGATGCCCGATTCGACGTTTTCGAGCACGGCATTCAGGAGTTCATTTCTTTGTTCGAGATCGTTCTCGAGCGCCTTGCGTTCGTCGATGTTGGCATTGGTGCCGGTCAGCTTGAGCGCACGGCCGCCGGCATCGCGCTGCGCGACCCTGCCGTGGCTCTGGATCCACCTCCAGTGCCCGGCCTGTGTTCGTACCCGGTACTCGGTGCGGTAAAACTCGGTGACGCCCTTGAGCACGTCGGCGATACGCGCGCGCACAGTGAACAGGTCATCGGGATGTATGAGGCCGCTCAACTCGTCGAACGTGGTCAGCGTCGGACCCGCCGGCGCGCCGATGATGTGCGCCCACTCCTCGCTCAAATAGACTTTACCAGCCCCGATGTCCCAGTCAAACAGCGCGAGACTGGAGCCGATCAGTGCCAGGTCGAGTAAATTTTTGTTTTCGATCAGTGCGAGCTGATCGCGCTTTTGCTCGCTGATATCGCGGATCACACCGCTGTAGAAACGCCCTTGCTGGGTTTCCCAGGTGGCCAGCGAAAGCTCGAGTGGGAATTCCGAACCGTCTCTGTGCAGGCCGGCGAGCTCTGTGGTTTTGCCGAGCAATTGCCCCTGACCAGTAGCTGACGTGCGCTCGATTCCGCGACGATGCGACTCGCGGTAGCGCTCGGGCATGATGCGGTTCAGGTCGTCGCCGATGATTTCCCGCGCCGCATAGCCGAAGATCGCTTGTGCGCCCGGGTTCCACGAAACGATCTTGCCCGCGGTGTCGATCATCACGATCGCTTCATTGGCCGATTCCGCGAGCGAACTGAACTTCGCCTCCGATTCGCGCATCGCGGAGGTCATGTCCTTGGCCAGCGCCAGCGCGCGTTCACGCGTCACTGCGAGCGCGCGCACCAGGATAAACAGCAGCAGGCTGATGACAATGCCTGCGACCAGCACAACCTGCGCTTTTTGCCTATCTATGGTCCGCTCGAAAGTTGGCAGCGAGGTAAAGCGCAAAGTCCACGGCCGATTTTCGATGTCGAGCATCGCCAGCGACGTGTAAACCGGAATCCCATCTTGCCGCTCATGCCCGTGCACCAGCTCACTGTCGTACAGCAGCGCGTCGCGCGCGGGCGCATTGCCTTCGTATGCGCCGTCGTAGATCTCGAGCGTCAAGGAGTTCAACTCCTGATCCAGTACGCTGCCGAGCAGATCGTTCATGCGGAACGGAGTGTAGACGTAGCCCGAGAGCGCGGCGCGGCGCTGTTCGACTGTCTCGGCCGGCGCGCCGTTGCGATAGATCGGCATGTACATGACAAAGCCTGTACGTCTGTCTCGGTCTCCTGCGCCAGCGTGACCTTGCCCGAGACCGTCGTCTCGCCGGTATCGCGCGCCGTCATCATCGCCGCACGCCGTACCGGTTCGCTGAACATGTCGTAGCCGAACGACCGCAGATTTCGGCCGCCGAACGGCTCGATATAAATGATGACGGTATATTCGTCGCGCACGCCTTCCGGCTTGATGCGGTAATCGGGGAAGCCCGCGCTGCGCATCTGCTCGACGTGCGCATCTTTCCCGGCGGACGGGATGCGCAGCGCGTAGCCGGCCCCTGGAGTCCGGGAAAGTTTTTCTCCAGCCGCAGCCGCGCTACGTAGTCGCGCCATTCATTGCGCTCGACCGGCTGCGAGGCGGCGAACAACCCGGCGCCGCCGCGTAGAATTTGCTCGGCCGACTGCAGCCGATCGACGACGCGCGATTTGATTTCATAAGCCAGGAATTCGAAGCGCTCGCCGGCACTGCGCTCGGACGCGGATGCGACGAGGTGCCAGCCCAGAACCGTAACGGCGATGCCGGCGAGCAGCGTCAGCCAGGGAATCGCAATGTCGCGCCAACCGGTCGACGAGCCGGATAAGCGCTTGCGTTCCGCCAGATCGGCGGCAAGCACGAGTCCGGTCACGGCGTACGGAACGATAACGACTTCCAGCCCGGTCAGCGAATCGTTGAGGCTGCTACCGTTCTCGAACCGGCCGTAGCCCTGCGTCATGGCCCAGACCGCGATGCCGCTGATCAACAGCGTAACCACGGTAACGCCGCCCGCGCCATAGCGATATGCCGCCCACGCGATCGCCGGAATAAACAGAAACACCAGTAGACGATCGATGTCTTGGCCGAAAGGCTGGCCACGGAAAATCAGTGCGCTGAGGATGATGAGCAGCACGAAGGAAACGCCGATCTCCCGCGCGCGCGAAGATTTCCACTCGACCTTGCCTACCCCGGCCCAGATCATGAGTACGGGTGCGACGATCAATATGCCGGCGGCATCGCTCAGCCACCAGGTGAACCAGATTGTCCATCGCGCCGCCAGCGGAGCGATGCCGCTAACGATCAGGATGGCGACGCCGACGGTGGCGGCGGACATGCTCGCGAACAGCGCGACCAGAGTGTAGCTGAACACGTCCTGCGGCTGGTCGAACGGACTGCGCGCCCCTGCGACTACCCGCAGCAGGAAAGCTCCAAGCAGGGCTTCGAGCGTATTGACGACCGCAATTGCCAACGCGACAAAGGCAGGCGTGCTTGCGCCAGCAGTATGGGTGGCTGCGAACACGGTGAGACTGGCCGCGAACGCGCCGAGCAGGATGCCGGGCCAAACGCGGTAGCCAAGCACGAGTATCGCCGCGAGCGCGATGCCTGATGGCGGCCAAACCGGGGAGACATTGGTCCCGGCATAAGCGAGCAGCGACCCGAGGAGCGCCGCCAAATAATAGACGACGGCCAGCACGCCCACCGGGAACAGCCGCTTGCTGTACTCGGGCAGGCGCAAAAACTTCGTCATTACTTCTGCCGCAGCAGACGCTGGACGTAATCGCCGACGCCTTCCTCGACTGGCCGGAAGCCACCGTCATAGCCGGCCTCGCGCAACAGGCGCAAATCGGCCTGCGTGTAGCTTTGGTATCTGTCCTTCAGGCCAGGTGGAAACGCAATGTATTCGATGATGCGCTGTTGCTGCATCAGGGCAAGATCGAGCGGCGGATCGCTGGCGGCCGCACGGCAGGCATTGACCACGGCGACCGCGACCTCGTTGAAGCTTTGCGCCGCGCCGGTGCCGACGTTGTAGATTCCGGCACGGTCGGGATTGTCGAGAAAAAACAGATTTACCGCCGCGACGTCGTGGACGGACACGAAATCGCGGCGCTGCTCGCCGGCGCCGTAGCCGCCGCTGCCTTCGAACAGCTTAACCTTGCCCGCCGAGCGAAATTGCTCAAAGAAATGCCAGGCGACCGAGGCCATGCGGCCTTTGTGCTGCTCACGCTCGCCATAAACATTGAAGTAGCGCAAGCCGATCGCGTGCACATCGTGCTGCGCGCGTTTGCTGCGCACGAATTGATCGAACAGAAACTTGGAATAGCCGTAAACGTTGAGCGGCGCCTCGAATTCGCGCGCTTCGGCAAACACCGTTTCGGCGCCGTAAACCGCTGCCGATGAAGCATAGATGAACGGAATATCTTCTTCGGCGCAGTACTCGAGCAGATTGACAGAGTAGCGATAGTTGTTGTGCATCATGTAGCGGCCGTCGGTTTCCATGGTATTCGAGCACGCGCCCTGATGCAGTACGGCATTGATCGCGCTGTCGAAAGTACCGTCGGCAAGTTCGCGCAGGAACAAATCCTGATCGAGGTAATCGGCAATGTCGCAGTCGGCCAGATTCTGAAACTTGTTGCCTTTAGTC
>JACMKV010000028.1 GCA_014379915.1 Burkholderiales bacterium | reverse complement strand
GTAAATCATGATGGCATCCGACGATTGTTTTACCAGCAACGCAAGGCGCCGGTTTTCGGCCTGGCTGTCCTCGAGGGCGTTGGCCATGCGATTGAAGGTCTGGCTGATCGTGGAGAATTCCGGCAGCGTGAAATCCGGCAGCCGCGTATCGAAGCGGCCGCGCTCCATTTCCGACAAGCCGCCGAGGATCACCTTGATCGGCCGCAACCAGCGCCCGACCAGCCAGAACATCAGCGCATTGATCAGGATAAAGAAGGCCAGCGCAATCCAGCCGAGCTTGACGAATTCGTCCCACGCATCCAGCGTTGCGCGCGACGGATCGGGAATGATGACCAGGGTGCCGTTGCGAATCCGCAGCGTCGTATGCTCGGGACGCGGCGCGACCAGGTCCGCGTACCATTTCGGCGCGTAAAGACCGGCTTTGTATTTCGACGGCGGCGACGTGTAGATCAAGTCGCCGACGCCGTCGTACAGCCGGATTTCGTTGGCGCGCACGCGGCCGAGATTCTTCAAAAAGTCGAGGATGATGCGGTTCGGCAACACACTGCTCGGCAGGAACTGACTGCTGTAGACAACCGAAGTCAGCAACTGCACGGTCACTTTGGTCCCCGCTTCGACTTCGTCGCGTAAAGAGCGGCGCGTGTCGCTGATTGTCATCCACGCCATGGCGGCCAGCAGCAGCAGCATCAGCGCCGTGATCAGCAGGTTAATGCGAAAGCGCAAACTCATTTCACGCTACCTTGAAACTCCGCCCTTTCGAGTTCGCTGTAAACGTGCTGCACATTCAGAAGATGTGTCGCGGGATACAGCGCCCAATTCCGGTAGGCCGGCATTTCGGTGTGACGCAGTGCGTCGAATACGCTGTCGCCGGCGCGATACTGTTTTTCGATCGACTTCAGCAGGTCGCGCAGATAATTCAAGGTGTCGTTGATGCGCTTCGGCCTGGCGACCGGCCCGTGACCGGGAACGAGAATTTTGATCGGCAGTTTTCGCAGCTGCTCGAGCGCTGCAATCCACGGTTTCACTTTCGCCTGCATCATGACCGGAATGCGGTCCAGCGAAACCAGGCCGCCCGCAAACAGCACGCCGGTCTTGACGTCGAGCACCGCCAGGTCGCCCTCGGTATGCCCCCAGCCGTAATGCAATAATCTGACTTTGCGTCCGCCGACTTCGATGGCCTGCTGACGCAGCGTAGCCCGCTCGTCGAGCTGCTCGGGAATAACGATTTCGGTACCCGCCATGGCCGCTTCGCCGAGAATGCCGTTGACATGCTTGTAGCATACCTCGCAGCGCTGCTTCATTGCCTGAACCGTGGCCGGGGTCGCCGCGACGCGCACCCCGAGCTTCGAGAATACGCTATCGCCGAGAACGTTTTCAGGATGTGGATGGGTATTGAGCACGAGCACTACCGGCTTATCGGTTTTCGATTTTATCGCCGCATGAATTTTTTCGCCGTGCCGAAAATTGACGCCGGTATCGATGACTATGACGCCGTCATCGCCTATGATGAAGCCGCTGTTGATGACATTGCCGCCGTTTGCAGCGCTCACATCCTCGAGCGCGCCGATGAAGGCATAGACGCCTTCGGCTACTTTATGCGGCTCCAAAAGCTCGGGGCCGGACGCGGCGGCGCCCATCAAAAGCAACCACATGAGGCAAGCCGACGCAATGAACTTCATGACCTTCCCGGATCGAAACTGCGGCAAGTGTAGCGCATCGTGCCGGAGCGGGCATACGCGCCGAGCCAGCTGTTTCTTGCGCGTAGGCAAGCTCAATCGAGATATCGTTGGATTGGATTCATTCGCGAACATGCGCAACTTTTGGGGCAATCATTTAACGAGCCGCGACGATCGCGTCTTTCCGTTATTTCTTCAGTCTGAAAACAATCGGAACCTTGACGCTGAAATCCCGTGCGCTGAGATTGGCCGGCGGCTTGGGCAACGGTGTTGCTTGTTTGACCATCGCCAGCGCCTGTTCGTCGAGAACGTCGAAGCCGCTCGACTTGACCAGCGAAATGTCGCGCACCGCGCCGCCGGCTGCGATCTTGAGGAGCACTTCGACGGTGCCTTCCCAGCCGCGCATTTGCGCCACGCGCGGATACTTCTGGAATTTGCCGATCGCGCCGGACAGGATTTGCGCATAGCCGTCGAGCAGATTGTCGTCGACGGGTTGCGCTTGCGGCTTCAATGGCTCGGATGGAATGACGACCGGCGGTGGCGCCTCCGGTGCGGATGGCTTTGCAATGGGCGGCGGAGTTGGCTCAGAAGCTACCTCTGGCTCTGGCGCGGTCTCGGGCGGTGGCGCTTTTACCGGAGCTGGTTTCTTCCGCCCCGGTTTTGGTTTTGGCTCAGGTTTGGGCTTTAGCTCCGGCTTGGGTATGGGTTCGGGCACTACTTCGGCCACGGGCTCGGGTGGAAGCTCAACTATCGGCTCAGGCTTTGATTCGGGTATGACTTCAGGCGAGGGTGGCGCCGGTGCGACCTTTGCCGCGGGCTCGACTGGCGGCATGAGTTCGACCGTAATGGTCGGCGGCGGCTCGATAGCCTTCGGACGAAACAGCGGCGT
>JACMKV010000232.1 GCA_014379915.1 Burkholderiales bacterium | reverse complement strand
TAAACCGAGACGCTGCGCTTGCGAGGGTTGACGACGATCACCATGCGCGTCCCGGCGTCGAGCCAGTCGATGACTTTCTCTTCGACCTCGGTGGACGTATCCGAAGGCGAAACGACTTCGACCGCGAGATCTGGCGCGCCTAGCCAGTAGCCTTCGGCTACGCCAGCTTGTTCGACGCGCGCCCGGCTTACAAACGCGGCATCGGGGGCGCGAACGGTGTCGGGGTTGCTGGTGATTTTGAAGCCGGTTTCGGCGGCGAACACTTTGCCTAACCCGTTCTCCTCTACGAACTTGGCGAGCCGCCAACCGAGCCGCATGGCGATTTCTCCATGATTCGATCCTGCCGGCGCCATTTGTACGATCTCCCCTCTAACCAGTTCATAGCGGAAGCCGTCGTCCGGCAGTCGGATGAGTTCTTCAGCGGTGATGGCGTAAGCAGTTGTGCTCATCATTTTCTCGATCGACGGCGAGGTCAGAGCGGCGCTGCGGCACCGCCCACAACGTTGGGCGATGGCCTATACCATAGCCCATCGCGTTTGAATCACGCGACGAATCGCTTTCGTAGGGGAGCTTTGTATGGAAAAAATCCTGAAACCGAATACGTTCAAACGCTGAAACTCTCACCGCAACCGCACTCGGCTTTCACGTTCGGATTGTTGAACTTGAAGCCTTCCTTCAACCCTTCGCGCGCGTAATCGACTTCCATGCCATCGAGGACGTCGAAGCTTTTCGGATCGACGAATACCATCACGCCATGGCTCTCGAAACGCACGTCGCCGACCTGCAGTTCGTCGGCGAAATCGACCTGATACGCCAGCCCCGAACAACCGACTGTACGCACGGCCAGGCGCAGCCCTACGCCTTTGCCATGCTTGGATAGTTGGTTTTGCACGTGTCGTGCTGCCTTTTCTGTCAGTGTAATCATCGCTGCAACCTCACGTTGATGCCATAAAAATGGTCGAAGAATCGTATTGCCTGCCGCATCAGACCGCGAGCGACGACATGCGTTTCATCTGCTTGACGATCGCCTCCAGCGCTCTCAGAAAATCGTCGACTTGATTGGCGTTATTGCTCCGGCCCAGGCTGACGCGCACCGCGCAGCGCGCCAACGCGGGGTCGACGCCCATCGCAAGCAGCGTGGGGCTCGGCTCTGTGCTTGTGCTGGAACAGGCCGAGCCGCTGGCGACGGCGAAACCGGCTCGATCGAGTTCGACGACCAGTGTTTCGCCGTCAATACCCGGAAACGCGAAATAACTGGTGTTCGGTATGCGTTCCGCGCCCAAGCCGAAAATCGTCGCTTCCAGCCCGCGCAAGCGGCGCTCGAGGCGTTCACGCAATGCGACCAGCCTGACCCCGAGAGGGGTCAGTCGATCGATCGCCAATTCGCAGGCCGCGCCGAAGCCGACGATGGCCGGGACGTTTTCGGTGCCCGAGCGCAACCCGCGTTCGTGGCCGCCGCCGGAGATGATCGCTTTCAGTTCGATGCGCTTGTCGAGTATCAATGCAGCCGCGCCCTTCGGTCCATAAATCTTGTGCGCCGATATCGTCATCGCATGCACGTTCAGGTCGGTAAAATCGACCGCCATTTTACCCAAGGCCTGCACCGCGTCAGTATGTATCCAGGCCCGCTGCGCGCGCGCCTGCTCGGCAATGGCGGCTACGTTTTGGACCACGCCGGTTTCATTATTCGCAAGCATGGTCGACACCAGTCCGGTCGGCTCCTTCAGCGCGCGCGTAACGTCGGCTTCGTCTATTCTTCCAGCGCCATCGACCTCAAGCACGCGCACCTTCCAGCCGGTGCGCGACAACTCGTGCGCAGGACGCGCAACGCACGGATGCTCGACGGGACTGATCACGATCTGCGACGGTTTCAGATAGGCGGCTGCGCCCTTAATGAACAGATTGTTCGCCTCGGTGCCGCCGCTGGTGAACACGACCTGGGCAGGTTGGGCGTTGACCGCCGCCGCTACTTGCTCCCGCGCCCGATTCACCGCAGCGCGAGCTGCCGTGCCGAAGCCATGCCGGCTCGAAGCGTTGCCATACTGCTCACGCAGATACGGCGTCATCGCCTCGAATACGGTCGGATCCAGCGGCGTCGTCGCGTTGTAGTCGAGATAAATCATGGCATTCTAGTGTCCTGTCCCGCAAATAACTTCATAAAATGAAATCGGATCATTTTTGTTCCAGGCGAGGCGGGAGCCCGCAGCAATAGCCGGACTATTGCAAGGGCGACCAACGAAG
>JACMKV010000231.1 GCA_014379915.1 Burkholderiales bacterium | reverse complement strand
GTATTTACCGGTTTGCCGTATCCGCAGAGCATGAATCTTCGATTTACCGATGAGGCTGGCAAGTCGCAAACGATGCTGATGGGGAGCTACGGAATCGGCGTGACGCGTCTACTGGGTGCAGCGATCGAGCAGAATCACGATGACAAGGGCATCGTGTGGCCCGATGCCATTGCGCCCTTCTCAGTCGTGCTGACGCCGATCGGCTATGGAAAATCGCAGCAAGTAAGGCAAGTCGCCGACCAGCTATATGCAGAGCTGCATTCGTCGGATGTCGACGTGCTGCTCGACGACCGCGACGAGCGGCCCGGCGTGATGTTTGCGGAAATGGAGCTGATCGGAATCCCGCATCGGATCACGATCGGCGAACGCGGCCTGAAGGAAGGCAACGTCGAATACGTCAATCGCCGCACGCTAAAAACGACTTCGATTCCGATGGGCGAAGCATTCGCCTTCGTGCGAGCCCAGCTGGCTTCCGCCTGATGCGGCCGACTTACATTTCGCGGCGGCGGCTGCTGATCGCAGGCGGGGCGGCCGTCGCAGCGCCGCTGCTGTTGCCTTCGTTGGCGCACGCCGGAGCACAACAGTACGAGCCGATGGCCGATGCGGTACGCGTCGCGCTAGCGGCGCAGATTGCTGATACACGCCCGCCGGCGCGGCGCTTCGCCAAGATCGACGAGCGCATCGCGTATCTGGCGTGGGTCGGTGAGATGTCGGAGCGGCTCGGCAACAAGGTTGGCGACTATGCGGCGCGCGTCGAATTCCTTAAAACGGTTGATTACGAGGCAAAGCGGGCCGGGTTAGATCGGCAGCTCGTTCTGTCACTGATCCAGATCGAAAGCAACTTTCGCAAGTACGCAATCTCGATTGCGGGCGCGCGCGGGCTCATGCAGGTGATGCCATTCTGGACACGAGTCATCGGCGACGGTGAGTCGCGGCATCTTTTTTCGATGGCGACCAACCTGCGATACGGCACCGTCATCCTGCGACACTACTTTGACGTCGAACGCGGAGACCTGTTCATGGCGCTCGGCCGCTACAACGGCAGCCGGGGGCGCGCGGCGTACCCAGACTCGATCCTCGCCGCCTTGAAAAATCGCTGGACCTACGAAGTGAAGCCAAGCGAGCAAGCGGCGCCGAATCCGCGCGTTGGGTAGCAGCATCAGCGCTGCATAACGTCAAAAGCGTTTGCGTGTTCTGGCGTAGCAGCAGCGGCTGGCGCAGCTGCGCCGCCTACGTCGTCGGGCCGCGACGACGCTGCATATTCGACTCAACGATCGTGATCTAACGCGGCAACCCTGGCATGCCTTTCAACGCACCCAACCCTCGCATCATTTTCGCTAAGCCGCCTTTTTTCATCTGCTTCATCATCATCTGCATCTGATCGAACTGCTTCAGCATGCGGTTGACTTCCTGCACTGGCACACCGGCGCCGGCGGCGATACGCCGTTTGCGTGACGCCTTGATCAGATCGGGCTTCGCGCGCTCGGCAGCAGTCATCGAATTGATGATGCCTTCGGTGCGGCGAATTTGCTTCTCTTGGGCGTCGGCGTTCACTTGCCCGGCGGCCTCTGCGAGCTGTGCCGGCAGCTTGTCAATCATGCTCGACAGCCCGCCCATTTTTCGCATCTGCGCGATTTGCTCTTTGAAGTCGTTCAAGTCAAAGCGATCGCCCGATTGCATGCGCTTGGCGAATTTCTGCGCGCTCGCTTGATCGACCGATTTTTTGACGTCTTCGACTAGGGAAACAATGTCGCCCATGCCGAGGATGCGGCTCGCCATCCGATCGGGCGAAAATGGCTCGAACCCATCGAGCTTCTCGCCGATACCGACAAACTTGATCGGCTTGCCGGTTACGTGCCGCACCGACAAAGCCGCGCCGCCGCGCGCATCTCCGTCGAGCTTGGTAAGGATCACACCGGTCAGCGGCAGGCGCTCGGAAAAAACTTTCGCGGTAGCGACCGCATCCTGACCGAGCATTGCGTCTACTACGAACAGCGTTTCGATGGGGTGGAGCCGCGCTTCGAGCGCTGCGACTTCCTGCATCATCGCCTCGTCGATCGCGAGGCGGCCCGCGGTATCGACGATCAATACGTCGAAGTAGTGCCGCTTGGCGTGATCGATGGCGCGCGCCGCAATTTCGATCGGCTGGTCATCGCTAGCCGAAGCGAAGAATTGAGCGCCTGCTTGTTCCGCAACCATTTTGAGCTGTTCGATCGCTGCGGGCCGGTAAACGTCAGTCGACACCGCGAGGACCTTCTTGTTGCGTTCGGCCTTTAGCCAGCGCGCGAGCTTCCCCGCGGTGGTGGTCTTACCGGCGCCCTGCAAGCCCGCGAGCAGAATCACCGCCGGCGGCTGCGTCGCGAGATTGAGTTGGCGTTCTTTGTCGTCAAGGTCGCCGCCCATCAGTACGGTCAGCTCGCGCTGCACGACGCCGACCAGCGATTGGCCAGGCGTCAGACTTCCTGTCACCTCTTCACCAAGCGCGTTTTCTCTGATGCGGGCGATGAAATCGCGCACGACGGGAAGCGCGACATCGGCCTCGAGCAACGCGACGCGTACTTCGCGCAGCATCGCCTGCATGTTTTCTTCGGTCAGCCGCGCCTGGCCCCGCATCGTCTTCACGACACGTGCGAGTCGGGTAGTCAGTTGATCGAGCATCGAAAAAGGAAGCGAATTTCGGCCTAATGCGCAGAGGGAAAATCCATTAGCTGCATGGTATAAACATTCATGCAGTTGCGCTTCGAGTGGCTCGCATTGTACGTGGCCGTCGCCGCGCTTTATCTGCTGGTAGCGTGGCGCGAATGGAGTGGGCAGCGTCCTGGTTCGGTCCGAGCGCCGGTGTGGCTCGCCGCTGTTCTCGCTCTGGCGCTGCTGTTGCACGGCACATTGCTTTTACACGGCATGTTCGAGAATGGCGAACTGCGCTTCGGGTTTGCGCATGCGTTATCCGCGACGTTGTGGATTAC
>JACMKV010000230.1 GCA_014379915.1 Burkholderiales bacterium | reverse complement strand
GGCCGACCGCGACGGTCTGATTTGGTATGACGGCAAAATGGTGCCGTGGCGCGATGCGACGACGCACGTGCTGACCCATTCGCTGCACTATGGCCTCGCTGTATTTGAAGGCGTGCGCGCCTACAACACGGTCGGCGGCACGGCGATTTTCCGCCTCAGGGAACATACCGAGCGCCTGTTCAACTCGGCGCATATTTACATGATGAAGCTGCCGTACGAGCGCGCGACTTTGATGGAAGCGCAGCAGGAAGTCGTGCGCGCCAACCAGTTGCACGAGTGCTACATCCGTCCGATCGCTTTTTACGGTCCGGAGAAAATAGGCGTTTCGCCGAAAGGCGCGAAAGTCCACGTTGCGATTTCGGCCTGGCCATGGGGCGCGTATCTCGGCGCCGAGGGGCTGGAACAAGGGATACGCGTAAAGACCTCATCGTTCACGCGCCATCACGTCAACGTGACGATGTGCCGTGCCAAATATTCGGGCACTTACGCGAATTCGATCCTCGCCAATACCGAAGCCATTGAACTAGGTTACGATGAAGCGCTGCTGCTCGATACCGAAGGTTTCGTCGCTGAAGGCGCCGGCGAGAATCTGTTCATCGTCAAGAATGGCAAGCTCTATGAGCCCGAGTTGACCTCGGCGCTGATCGGCATTACGCGCGACGCCGTGATCACACTCGCGCGAGAGGCCGGCTACGAAGTTTCGGCCTGCCGCATCACGCGCGACGATGTCTACACGGCTGACGAAGCGTTCTTCACCGGCACCGCCGCCGAAGTCACGCCGATCCGCGAACTCGACAATCGCGCGATCGGCAGCGGCACGCGCGGGCCGATCACGGAAAAGCTGCAAAAGATGTTTTTCGATTGCGTGAATGGCCGCGACCCGAAGCACGCCGACTGGCTGACCAAAATTTGAGGCATTGATCGTGACGCAAACACAAGATCCGAGCGGCGACCTCACCAGGCGCTTCATCGAAGTTACCACCGACGACTTGCCGCTGCATTGCCCGATGCCATCGATGCGCTTGTGGAATTCGCATCCGCGCGTATTCCTGCCGATCGAGGCCTGGGGACAGGCGCTATGCCCGTATTGTGGCACGCTGTACAAGTTGAAAGGCGCGGAACCCGGTCCGCAGTCGATTGCCCACCCCTGAAAGCAGCGCGGCGATCGGCGCGCGAGCGATGGTTGAGATGCCGTCTTTGCGAGGAACGCCCCCGCGACACGTTAGCCGTAAGGCCCGCTTGCGGGAGCGGGGGCGTAAGGCGCGCTTCCCGCAGACGGGTGGCTGCGCCACTAACGTGTCCGCGCGCCTGTGACGACGCAATCTCGCTGTTGTCTCTGGGAAAGCGGAACGTGACTAGCCATCAACGCAACGGGTAAGAAAACTGGATCGCTTCGTATCCGCGCGAACCCAGGATTGCTTCGCATTCGCTCGCGATGACGTCGCGATAATTGCCTCCCAATCTTCGCTTTAAACCGATCTTGACCAAAATCCTCATCGTCGCGCCATCGTGGGTCGGCGATGCGATGCTTGCGCAGCCGCTGTTCATGCGCCTGCACGAGCGCCTGCCCGATCTCACGCTCGACGTGCTAGCGCCCGCCTGGGTTGCGCCGCTGCTGCGGCGCATGCCGGAGGTCAACGAAATCCTCATCAATCCGTTCGGCCATGGCGCCATCAAGCTGCGCGAGCGCTGGCGCTTCGGCCGCGGCTTACGCGACCGCAACTACGATCAGGCGATTCTGCTGCCGAATTCGCTAAAGTCGGCGCTGGCGCCGTTTTTTGCCGGCATCGCAACGCGCACCGGCTTTCAGGGCGAGGCGCGTTTCGGCCTCGTCAACGACATGCGCGAATTGCATCGGCACGCGCTGCCGCTGATGGTCGAACGCTTCGCAGCGCTCGCCGAGCCCTCGGGCAACATTCCGCGATTTCCGATACCGCAGCCGAAGTTGCGCGTTATCGAATCCGACCGGCAACGCACTTTGCGGAAACTCGGTTTGACTCTCGAACGTCCGATCGCGGCGCTCTGCCCAGGCGCCGAATACGGCCCGGCCAAGCGTTGGCCTCCAGCGTATTTCGCCGAGCTCGCGGTGAAGTTATCGTCGGCGGGTTATGCCGTCTGGATAATCGGCTCGGCGAAAGATATCGAGATCGGCGCCGAGATCGCATCGGCCAGCGGCAACAGGGCCATCGACCTTTGCGGCAAAACCAGCCTCGACGAAGCCATCGACCTGCTCTCTTGCGCCGCGCTCGTCGTCGCCAACGATTCCGGCCTCATGCACATCGCAGCCGCGCTCGACAAACCCATGCTCGCGCTTTACGGCTCGTCGAGCCCGCGCTTCACCCCACCGCTGTCAGATCACGCCAAAGTTATCAAGCTCGACCTCCCCTGCAGCCCGTGCTTCAAGCGCGTCTGCCCCCTCGGCCACTTCAATTGCATGATGCAATTGACGCCGGAACGGGTTATGCAAAGCGTGGGTGACCTTAGAATAGGCCGCGATAAATTGGTTTGAAGTCCGATTGCAGGCGCCGCCATGTCGAAAGTCGGAATTTACGAAGCAAAGACCCAGTCGCCCAAGCTCATCGAGGGCGTTCAAAGCGGCGGCCGAATCGCCGGCGAGTGCTATGCAAGAACTTGGGTAGCGCTGCAAGAAGTTGTACGGTATAATTCCGTACATATCAACAGTGTGAGAATCAAATGACCGCTACCGCTCGTCTCGACCTCAGACTTTCTCCGGAGGACAAAGCGCGTGTCGAAGCAGCAGCCAGCCTGCGTGGGCTGCCCGTAGCTTCATTCGTCCGCGCCGCAGTGCTGCGCGAAGCCGAGCAAGCGATGTCGGCCGAATATCTGGCGCGGCTTTCGCCCGCAGAATCGAAACGGTTTCTCAAGGCACTGTCGAAGCCGTTCGCAGCCAATGCCGCGTTGGGCAAGGCTATGGCGCGAGGCGATAAACTCGGCATCTGATGCCGCTGACTGTCGCGGAATTGAATCCACGCGTCCACGACCGCGAGGGATTCGACTGCGGCGTCGAACCTCTCAACCGCTATCTACGCAGCGTCGCCTCGCAACATCGAGCGAAGGGTTTTTCGACCACGTTCGTGCTGGTCGACGATGGATGCCCTGAACATATTCTTGGCTACTACAGCTTGAGCGCCGCCTCGATCGCTTTTGACAGGATTACCGACGCTGACCGTAAGAACCTCCCGGCTTATCCTATTCCAGCAGCCCGGATTGGCAGGCTTGCGGTTTCAAGCGAAGCCAGAAAGCTGAACTATGGCGAGCAGCTGCTACAAAATGCCATCAAGCGAATTATCGCCGCGCGGAAAACTATGGGGGTCTTTGCGGTCGTTGTCGAAGCCAAGGACGAACACGCATTGTCGTTCTACAAGAAATATGGATTCCGCTTGTGCAACGATGAAGAACGGCAGCTTTACCTACCCATAGGCTTGTACGAAGCTTGATGCCTTGCGACTCTGCTTGCAGGATACGATATCGCTCGTCGGCATTGGTTTACGGTCGTGCAGCCATACGCCAGGACTCATCGAAAAGATTAAGCGGAAGCGCTTTTCGGCTGGCTGAATTAGGTGAAGCACTGGGAGCATAAGTAACAACGGGAGAAAGGCGATCAGGGAGATGCCGCAAGACCCCGAACAACAGGCGCGACAAACCATCGATCCACTGCTCACTGCTGCCGGTTGGGCAGTGCAGGACTATTCACGCTATAACCGAACGAAGCGCGCGCCATCGCGTTGCGCGAAGTGCCACTGAGCGCAGGCCGATGCGATTACTGGTTTTCGGTAGTGGCGCGTTGGAAGGCGGCGTTCCTACCGCGGATCTAAAGTCCGCGCGAAGTATTGCTGACCACGACGTTTTTCTCGTTTTTTGCCCTAATCTCGCTCCCAACCTGCTTTGCAATTTCTACTCCTGCCTTGGCACTGCGCAGTTACTCGAGTCGGATGTGCTGGCCTTCGCTCGGAACACCCTGCTTGTTAACCACAAACAGGAGGTAATCTCCAGCTGGCGCCAGGCCCGGCAGCGGAGGGGCCGAGATATGCAACCTGTCCTTTCGTCCCTCGTTCTTTTTCTCCTTGGCCAACGGCAACTTCACATAGTGATTTCCCCATGCCCAGTTGTGGGTGACGGGCCCGGTGCGAAGCAGCGCGACCGAGGCAATGTCGTCGCTCTTTTCCGCGACAGCGATCCTGAATTCCTGCCCATAGTGAATCCGGCGCGGCGTTTCTTTTATGACTGGCCGAACGCCCTTGAAGAAATACGGGGGCTTGTAAAACTCGAGGACTGGCACCGCTAAATCTTCCAGTCGGCGCCCCTCGGGGGTGTTTGGAGTGGCGCCCTCAATCAGCTGGACCCGATTGCCTCCCATGACCCAGACTCCGCCGTTGGGCGTAAGAAGCGCTGACGAATGATCATGCCGCGGCACCGGCGAATTGATAAGCCTGGTCAGGCTCCCATTGGTTGGGTCGAACAGTTGATAATGCATGCTGTTCCCGGTAGGTCCGTCGCGGCCACCAACGATGAGAATTCTCCCATCAGGCAGAGCCACGGGATTATTCTGCGTCG
>JACMKV010000229.1 GCA_014379915.1 Burkholderiales bacterium | reverse complement strand
GGCATTCCGGGGCTCGGCAGCTACACGATAGATGCGATCAATTCGCAGGATTTCGCCGTCGTCCGCGCGATGGTTTTTCTGGGATCGTGTCTGTACATCGTCGGCCTGATTTTGACCGACATCGCTTACACGCTGGTCGATCCGCGCATCAGGCTCGAATGAACGCTTTCAAACCCGTCATCCTGTGGACCGATGCGCTGATTTATCTGCTGATCGCGGCGCTCATCGTGTTTACCTTTGTCGTTCGACGCCGCGAGTATCTGTTGGCGCCGTGGCGGCGCGTTGCTCACAGCGCCAGCGGCATGTCGTCAGTTATCGTGCTGTCGATATTCAGCGTGATCGGCATACTCGATTCGGTTCATTTCCGCCCGGCGATTGGCGCCGGCGGCGGTGAGGAAAATTATTCGGTCGAGGTCAGAAGCCTGCTCGACGTCATAGCAGCACCGCTGCGCGCGAAGGCCGAAAAGACTTATTCGGCGCCGTTCGCCGCGCAGCTTTTCTCCAAGGAAACGGTAACGCTGGCCGATGGCAGCGAAGCGCGCATCTATCCACGTTTGCGGTACGGCGGCGCACATCTTGAAAATCCTGACGAGCAACGCTTCGGCGATATCCTGACGCGGCTGGTGATAGCAGTTGGCGCCGCCGTGCTGCTGTGGCTCGCGATCTGTGCGTTGCTGGTCATGTACCGATCATGGCGGCGGCAAAGCAGCTTTCGCAGTACTTACGTGCGCTTCGCGCAAGGCGATTCCGATTTTCCCTGGCGCGCAGTGCTGATAACGATAGGCGTTGCCTTGCTAGTCATCATACCGATGATCGTTCTGAGCAGTCGTTACCACGTGCTGGGCACCGACAAAGTGGGACAAGATGTGCTTTATCTCGCTGTGAAAAGCATACGCACCGGACTCGTTATCGGCACGCTGACCACGCTGGTCATGCTTCCGTTCGCGCTCGCGCTCGGCATCATGGCCGGCTACTTTCGCGGCTGGATAGACGATGTCATTCAATACACGTATACGACGCTGAGCTCGATCCCTGGAGTGCTGTTGATTGCGGCAGCGGTATTGATGACGCAAGTCTACATGGACACGCATCCGGAAATGTTCGAAACCGTGTCGCAGCGCGCCGACCTGCGCTTGCTGTTTCTGTGCATCATCCTTGGCATCACCAGTTGGACCGGCCTATGTCGTCTGTTGCGCGGCGAAACGCTCAAGCTGCGCGAGATGGAATATATCCAGGCGGCGCAGGCTTTCGGCGTTTCGTCGTGGCGCATCACCAGCCGCCATATTCTGCCCAACGTTATGCATATCGTGTTGATCGCGATCGTGATGGATTTCAGCGGTCTGGTGCTGGCCGAGGCGGTACTGTCGTACGTCGGCGTCGGCGTCGATCCGTCAATGATCAGCTTCGGCACCATGATCAACAGCGCGCGCCTCGAGATGGCGCGGGAACCCATGGTCTGGTGGTCGCTGGCGGCCGCATTTACCTTCATGTTTTTACTCGTGCTATTTGCAAATCTGTTCGCCGATGCTGTACGCGACGCCTTCGATCCGCGGGTCCGAACACGCGCCGCCAAAACCACCCCGCGCCGCGCCAACCTTGCGAAAATGATGCCCGCAACCGGCGCCGCGCAGCCGACCCTGGGTTTGAAATGAACGCCAGACCGGAAGTCGCCGTGGCCGCGCCGCTATTGAAAATCGACGATCTGCGCACCTGGCTGGACACCGGCGACAAGGTCGTGCGAGCAGTCGACGGCGTGTCGCTCGAAGTTGCGCGCGGCGAGACGTTCGCGCTGCTCGGCGAATCGGGCTGCGGCAAGTCGATGACCGCGCTTTCCATCATGCGCTTGTTGCCGGAGACCGCCGAGATCGTGTCCGGCAGCGTGAAGCTCGACGACGATGATTTGCTCGCGCTGCCGGAAGTTGCGATGCGCGGCGTGCGCGGTCGACGCATCAGCATGATCTTTCAGGAGCCGATGCTGAGCCTTAATCCGGTGCTGACCGTTGGCGAGCAGATCGAAGAGGCGCTGAAGCGGCACACGCGACTCAACGAAAACGACCGCGCGAAACGCGTCATCGAGCTGCTCGATGACGTCGGCATCCCCGACGCGGAGCGGCGGCAGCGCGAGTATCCGTTTCAGCTGTCTGGCGGTATGCGTCAGCGGGTCATGATCGCGATGGCGCTGGCCGGCGACCCGGAGCTTCTGGTCGCCGATGAGCCGACTACCGCACTCGATGTCACCATCCAAGCCAAAATCCTGGATTTGCTGCGCGAACTGCAGAAGCGTCGGCGGATGTCCATGCTGCTGATCACGCACGATTTGGGCGTGGTCTCCGAGATAGCGCAGCAAATCGCCGTGATGTATGCGGGAGAGATCATTGAGCGCGCTTCTCGCGCGCGCTTCTTCGCGACACCTGCCCACCCTTATTCGCGCAAGCTGTTCGATTCGATCCCGACCAAAAACAAACGCAGCAGTTCGCTGGCCGTGATCAGGGGCGGCGTGCCGTCGTTGAGTAACGACTTTCGTGGCTGCCGCTTTGCCGATCGCTGCGATTACGCGTGGGATTTATGCCGCGACGTTGCGCCTGGCTGGAGCGATGTCGCGCCTGGTCAAAAAGTCAGATGTCATTTGTATGAAGGGCCGACGCGCAGGATGGGCGAACTCGTGCTCGAAGTCGGCACCCTGGATTTGCGCGAAGATGCGCTCGCCCCGACTGACCGAGTCGACTT
>JACMKV010000228.1 GCA_014379915.1 Burkholderiales bacterium | reverse complement strand
TGTCCACCGTGAAGGAGTCTGGGCCGGCGATCACGATTTCGAAGTGAAATTGCCTACGAATCAATGGTACGAATCAATGGGGTCACCCATTAGCTGGCCCGTTGTCAAATGTGCGAACGGCTATTTCGCTGCTGATACGATTAGGTCATGGCGATGACTACAAGATCGCTGTCATGCAGACCCCCATTTTCGCATCAACACTAACTATCAGACCACTGACTTGCGAGTCTTATTCGTGGGGAAACCTCAGGGCCAGCTCGGTTTTCAAAGGGGGAAGCAAAGCGAGGGGGCATAACGCGGTGCCCCATTTCACGGCCGTGCCCGTCAAGACTAACGTCATAAGTGCTCATCTGTCTGACGCACCACACTAGGCGTCAGGGCGACGCCGCGCGTGAAACGAGCTTTCCTCGGTAATCACCAGATCGACGGGTTCGTCATAGGAGGCAGTTGGAACGCTGTCGCAAATTTGCAGCGAAAACGTCGGGGCAACACGCAGCGCCCGCGGATTCAGCGTTGTCAGCAGGCGATCGTAAAAGCCGCCACCGTAACCAAGCCTATCGCCTTCCCTGGTAAAACCCAACCCAGGCGTCAGGACGAAATCGATCTGCAGCGGATTGGCGGCCTCGCACTTTTGCGGCTGCGGTTCGAGAATTCCCCAGACGCCGGTCGCAAGCTGTTCGGCGAGATCCTCGACGCGATAGAGCTCGAGGCGCCGCTCCTGGCGATTGATCTTCGGCAATGCGAGTTTTTTGTCGTCGGCAAAGACGCGTGCAATGAAATCATCGGTTATGAATTCGCTGCCGAAGCTTTGATAGGCGAGTATGTTTCTGGCGTTGCGATACGCATCCGAGGACAGGATGGTCGTGGTGATGCGGTGGCTGTAATCGCGCCGTTCGGTTTCGGGCAGCGCATTGCGTGTCGCGAGGATTTGTTGCCGCAGCGCTGTTTTTGGATTGTCCGCCGCGGTCATGCTCGCGTTATGCGTCCGGTTCGGGAGACTAGTACCGGCGCATTGTCGGATCGATCCGCTCGGCCCACGCGTCGATTCCGCCGTGCAGATTGGCTACGTTCCTGAAGCCGTTGCGCATCAGAAACTGCACGACCTGCGCGCTACGTAAACCGTGGTGACAAATAACAACGATTTCGGCATCGTTGACCAGTTCCTTTGCTTGCTGCGGAATTTGCTGCATGGGCAGCAAGCGCGCGCCTTCGAGATGACACAACTCGAATTCCCACGGCTCGCGGACATCCAGCAGCAGCGGCTCCGGCTGGGTGCTGTTGTCCAGCCGTTGCTTCAATTCTTCCGGATCGATTGTTTGCATGTGCCTAGTGCCTGAGTTGCGTGTAGCTATAGAAAAGATGCCGAGAATCGCCGCCATACTGCGTTGCGAATTACGTTCAATGAGCTCGCCAGGTGTCCAGCCTGTGTGGTTCGCGCCGCTGTGGTTTGCGCCTGATTTGGCGCCAATTTCGGCACTTTTCATTGCCAACCCCAAGGGTCACCCTGATTATTGCGCGACTAGCAACTCAGGACACTAGAAAATAAAGCGTTCAGGCTGGAGCGCGTTTTTAAGCGGTGGAATACAGGTTTCGAATAGATTGGTGGTGCGAAAGGCGTTATCCGTAACTCGGGTTACGAGTCGGGCTACCATCGCCGGCGCAGTGCCGACGATCGCGAAAAGCCGGCCGCCAAGCGCCAGCGTGTCTTGAATACCGGTTAAAACGCCGGTCGAACCAGTCAGGACAATCACGTCATACGGCGCGTGCCTGATCCAGCCCTGTGCGGCATCGCCAACTTCGAGCGTAACGTTGTCGATGTCATGCGCAGCCAGCTTGCGCGCAGCGGACTCGCTCAGTTCAGGAACGATCTCGACGCTGTAGACGTGCTTCGCGAGGCGCGCGAGCAGAGCCGTCAGATAGCCGCTGCCGGTGCCGATTTCGAGAACGCGATCGCCGGCCGCGATTTCGAGCGTCTGCACGATGCGCGCCTCGAGCTTGGGCGCCATCATCGCGGCGCCGTGGCCAAGCGGTATCTGCAGGTCGGCAAAAGCGAGATCGCGCAGCGCCGGCGGGACGAAATCCTCGCGCGGCAGCGTCGACATCAAGTCGAGAACCTGCTGGTCGAGCACCTGCCAGGTGCGGATTTGCTGCTCGACCATGTTGAAGCGCGCTTGCTCGAAATCCATTTTCCTGCCTATTGAAGTTTATTATCGGACTATAGCAAAGAATTCGGCAGTCACGGCTGGTGGCGGCGCGCATTTCGTGCCGCCTCGAACATGCGAGAACGGTGATGAACGCGGGAGCTGTACATTAATGCGGCGCGATAATGCGGATGCGAGAGCTAATCTGTTGCCGCGAGGAATGACAGACAGCTGCTGCTCAGGAGTCGACGCCGCCAGCCAATCGCTGCTCCAGGCGTCGGCAAAACACCGCCATTTCCCGAGCCGCCTGTTTATCCCCGCGTTGTTCCGCCGCTGCGATGCCTTGCCGATACGCGGCGAGCGCTTCTTCCAGGCGCTCGCACTCGGCCAGCGCGCGGCCGAGCTTGTTCCATGCTGCCGAATAAGTCGGATCATGCCGAACGGCTTCTTGCAAATGCGGGATCGCGGATTCGGCATCCTCTGCCTTCAGATAGGCGCTGCCGAGACCGAAGCGCAGCACGGCGCTGTCGTGGCCGAAGCCGAGCATCTTTTCCAGGTTGGCGATTAGTTTATTGCTCATTTATGATGGAGCGCGCTGTTACAGTCCTCGGCGATTGTGACGCCATTGTCAGCTCACCTCCTTAGACCATGCCAAAACAAATTATTTCGACAAAAGATGCGCCGGCCGCGATTGGCTCCTATTCGCAGGCGGTGCGCGCGGGCGATACGGTTTATCTTTCCGGCCAGATCGGCCTCGACCCGGCGAATATGCAAATGGTAGACGGCATCGACGCGCAGATTACGCGCGTGTTCGACAACCTGCAGGCGGTCGCCCGCGCCGCGGGTGGCACGCTGGCCGATGTCGTCAAACTGAATGTGTACCTGACCGACCTTGGCAATTTCGCCCGCGTCAACGAGGCGATGGCGAAGTACTTTGCCGAGCCATATCCGGCGCGCGCGGCGGTCGGCGTAGCGGCGCTGCCGCGTGGTGGGCTGGTCGAAGTCGATGGCGTGATGGTGCCAGGTTAGCCACCAACCGTTAGCGCTCGGGCGATGGAAAGACAGGCGCGTCCGCACAAGCCGGCCGCGGCAAAGCCACGCGCAAGCCGGGCGCGATCGTCTGTCGATCCCCGCCCTGAAGCCGGCGCTCCTGCTCAGCCAACAAGTGCGGCTAGCCGGAAGCCGGACGATTGGCTGTCGGAAATCGCACCGGGAACGCGCACCAAGCTCGCCAATCTCGGTATAGCGAGTGCGTTCGATCTGGTATTGCATCTTCCGCTGCGTTATGAAGACGAAACCCGATTGGTTTCAATCCACGAGGCGCCCCACGGGCAGACGGTCCTGGTTGAAGGCGAGATCGTCCATTCGGAAATCACTTATCGCCCGCGCCGCACATTGGTTTGCCAAATAAGAGACAGCGTAGATAGCGAGGCTGGAAAGGCCGGCAACCGCGGCTTGCTGCATATCCGTTTTCTGAATTTCTACGGCAGTCAGGCCAAGGTTTTGGCTAAAGGGGTTCGCCTGCGTCTGTTCGGAGAAATTCGCGATGGTTTTTTCGGTGCGGAGATGGTTCATCCGAAATATCGCGTCGTGCGCGAAGGCGAGCCGCTCAGCGCTGCGCTGACCCCTGTTTATCCGACGACAGCGGGGCTGAGCCAGGCGCAGTTACGCAAATGTATCGACCGCGCGCTGGCGACTTGCGATCTGACCGACACCTTGTCGCTCAGCAGCGTGCCTGGCGCCACCGTCCTGCAGAAACTGCGCTTGCCCGATTTCGCCGCCAGCGTGCGCGTGCTGCACCATCCGCCGCCCGATGCCGAGCCCAGTGCTTTTGCAGAGCGCAGCCACCCGGCGTGGCGCAGGATCAAGTTCGATGAATTGCTTGCTCAGCAACTGTCGATGCGGCTGAATCACAAGCGGCGCCGCGACATGCGCGCGGCGCGACTCGCGCCTTCCAGGCGCATGGCGCCGGCCTTGCTCGCGGCGCTGCCGTTCAGCTTGACGGCAGCGCAGCGCAAATCGCTTGCCGAGATCATCGATGATCTGTGCCGCCCTCATCCGATGCAGCGTTTGCTGCAAGGGGATGTCGGCAGCGGCAAAACCATAGTCGCGGCACTTGCCGCGTTGCAGGCGATCGAAAGCGGATATCAGGTCGCGGTGATGGCGCCGACCGAAATCCTCGCGGAACAACACTATCGGAAGTTTCTGTTGTGGCTAGCGCCACTCGGAATCAAGGTTGCGTGGCTGGCGGGCAATCTGAAAAAGAAAGAACGGCAGCTCGCGCTCGCAGAAATTGCCGAAGGCACGGCGGCGCTCGCCGTCGGCACACACGCCTTGTTTCAGGAGCACGTCGTATTTGTCCGGCTGGGCCTCGCCATCATCGACGAGCAGCACCGTTTCGGCGTGCATCAGCGCATGGCGCTGGGCTCAAACGCAAACTACGCAGGCGGCAAGCCGAAGCTCGAACCGCACCGGCTGATGATGAGCGCGACGCCGATCCCGCGCACCTTGGCGATGACGTATATGGCGGATCTCGATGTCTCGCTGATCGACGAGCTGCCGCCCGGCCGGCAAGCCATCGTCACCAAATTGATATCGGAGGCGCGCCGCGACGAAGTCATCGCGCGTGTGCACGAGGCGTGCCGCGCCGGCCGCCAGGTGTATTGGGTCTGCCCGCTTATCGAGGAATCGGAAAAGCTGCAACTGCAAACAGCGCTCGATACGCACCGTGTGTTGTCGCAGGCGCTTCCGGATATTCGCGTCGGCCTTATTCACGGCCGCTTGGCCAGCGACGAAAAAGCCGCTGCCATGCAGGCGTTTCAGGGCAACGAAATCCAGCTGCTGGTTGCAACGACCGTGATCGAAGTCGGCGTCGATGTGCCGAATGCCTCGCTGATGGTGATCGAGCACGCCGAGCGCATGGGCTTGTCGCAATTGCATCAGTTGCGTGGCCGCGTTGGGCGCGGCGCCAATCCCATCGTGCAAAGCCTGTGCTTATTGCTTTACCAGAAGCCGCTCGGCGAACTGGCGCGCGAGCGGCTGAAAATCATTTTCGAGAATAGCGACGGCTTCGAAATCGCCCGCCACGATCTGCGCTTGCGCGGACCGGGCGAGTTTCTCGGCGCGCGGCAGAGCGGCGTGCCGCTGCTGCGCTTCGCCGACATCGAACGCGATATCGATCTGCTCGATGCGGCGCGCGATGCTGCCGGGCAAATTCTCGAACGCGAACCGGCAATCGCCGAACGCCATCTGACTCGCTGGTTGGGCGATAAGCAAAACTACCTGCGCGTCTGACCGTGAAAGCCAACTACAAAATCCACGATTCGGAGTGGAAGCGCGCCGCGCCGCATCCCGATTCGCCGTATCGCACGTGGCTGCTCGACCGCGGCTCGCTAACCCAGCGCATCCAGTCACGCTGCGCGGCGTTCAGCGTGCGCGGATTGCGCCAGCGCCTCGCCAGGCCGTGCCGCGACGAGGTTCGCGAACTCGATCTGCCCGCGCGCGAATTGGCGTTGACGCGCGAGGTTTTTTTGTACTGCAAGGCGACGCCGGTGGTATTCGCGCATACCGTGTTGCAGCGCACGGCGCTGCGCGGCCCCTGGCATTTGTTGGCAACGCAAGGCAGCAAACCGCTGGGCGCGACCCTGTTCAGCAATCCGAAAGTCGCGCGCCTGCCGCTGCATTTCAAAAGACTCACCGCCCGCCACGAGTTGTTCCAGCGCGCGCAGCGCATGCTGAAAGCGCCGCCTGATTGCCTGTGGGCGCGACGCTCGCTATTCATCGTCGAACGCGCGCCGCTGATGGTGACCGAAGTTTTTCTTCCCGGAATTCTCGAGCTGCCGGCGTGATCGAAAGCGCGCGCCTCGTGCAATACGCGAAACTGATGCGGCTCGACAAGCCGATCGGCATCCTGCTGCTGCTGTGGCCGACGTTGTGGGCATTATGGATTTCGGCGGAGGGCAAGCCGGACGTGGCGATCGTGGTAATTTTCGTACTCGGGACTGTGTTGATGCGCTCGGCCGGCTGTGTTATCAACGATTACGCCGACCGCGACTTCGACCGTCACGTTGAGCGCACGAAACACCGCCCTCTCGCCGCGGGCCTGGTCAC
>JACMKV010000227.1 GCA_014379915.1 Burkholderiales bacterium | reverse complement strand
CGCGATAATCGCCTTCAACGGCAAATGATCCGAAGCCATACGCGAACAAAAGCTGCGATGCGCGCGCAAATCGAGCAGCGCGTGGCGCGGCCGCACCCAGATGCGGTCGAGCGCGAGGAGCGGCATCCAGACCGGCCACGTGCGCAGGATTGGAGGCTTGCCGAGCACGCCGTGCAGCCAGCGTAACGGCCGGCCGAGCGGCAGCCATTCGTTGATGTCGCCGAGCACGACGACCGGCTGGTCGGGTTCGGCGACGTGGAGCAGCTTGAGCAGTTGTCTGACCTGATAGCGGCGTTCGGCTGGATTCAGCCCGAGATGGGTGACGATGACACGCACCAACTGGCCGTGAATCGCGAGGTCTACGTCGAGCGCGCCGCGCGGTTCACGCCGCGAGAAACTGAAGTCGTGGCGGCGCACGGCGAGCACCGGGCAGCGCGTCAGCAACGCATTTCCGTAGTGCCCCTGATGGCGCAGGATGGTCGAGCCGGCAATCGCCTGCATGCCGGTTTCCGAAGCCAGATAATCGAGCTGCATCGAATCGGCGTGCGGGCCGGGCCTGGAATTGACTTCCTGCAGCGCAACCGCGTCGCAGCCCAGTTCATCTATGACCCTGACGATGCGCTGCGGCTTGCAGCGGCGATCGAGGCCGACGCAGCCGTGAATGTTGTACGACGCGATCACGAAGCGCTCGCCGCCGGGTCCTTTGGCCAACTCGGCATTCGCCAAGCTAGCGGCCCCCCGCCGCGGCAAGCTCGGGCTGCGACTTCATGAACCATTTGCGGATCAGCACGATGGCGACGACGAATACGATGGCGACACCCGCTACCACTATCCAGTTGACCTTGCCCGAATCGCGCAGCCAGGTTTCGAACTGATCGGCGAATACTGTTGCAGCCAGAGTGCCTGGCAACAGGCCGATCGCGCTGCCGACTAGGTAATGCCAAAGCTTCACGCGCGCGGCGCCGATGACCATGTTGACGACGATGAACGGCGCGATCGGAATGACGCGCAGCGCAATCACCGCAAGCAGGCCTTTCTCGCGAAGCACTTTGCTGATCCGGTTCAGCTTCGGCCCGGCGATGCGCCGCACGGTGTCGCGGCTCATGCTGCGGCCCATGGCGTACGTTGCAAGCGCGGCTAGCTGGATGCCGATGAAAGCATAGGCGAAGCCGAGCCACGCGCCGAACGCGATGACGGCGGCGAGCGTCAGCAGCGGCCGCGGGAACATGATGAAGCTGGCGACCGTATAGGAGCCCATCACAAGCCATGGCGCTGCCGGATGGCCGCCGAACTCGCGCGCCCAATCGGTTGCGGCTTCCGCGCTGACGTATTCGAAAAGCGGCGTCCAGCGCCAGATCGCGAACAAACCGCCGAAGATCAGCACGGCGATGACAAGCTTCATCAGCAGCGGCGCAGATTTTTTGATATCGATATCGGGCGAAAATTGTGTGATCAACTGCTCGACCATCACCGGACGCTCGGGATCGCAGAGTTCAGCGACGGAAATGGCGACATCGGACCACTCGTCGAGATGTTCGAATTCCTGCAGCGTGCGCGGTTTGCCGCGCAATGCCTCTATGGTCTTGATCAGCGAGCCCTCCTGGGCGAGGGTTTTCGCGATTGCATCGGCTGTCGTGTCCAGATGTTCGGCGAGCAAACGGTTGCGAAAACCGGCGATCGCTGTGCCGATGCGGGCCTGGCCGTGGGCCTCGATGGCGAGATCGCATTCGGTATCGAAACCCATCGAGCGATTGTTCAGATTGGCCGATCCGATGCGCACGATTTCGTCGTCGATCGCGATCATTTTGGCGTGGACATTGATACAGGTCTCGCCGAGATCGGGCGCGACCGGATAATACGCGCGCAGCCGCTTGTTCTTGTCGGCGGCTTGCAGACGCTTCAATAACTGCGTTCGCAGCGCGCCCATGGTCGGGCCTTCGAGCCAGCCATCGGATGCCAGACGGATCACGAGCACGATGTCGGGACAGTCGTCATCCTGCAGCCGCGCCGCCAGCGCATCGCCGATGCGAAACGAGGTGAAATACTGGTTCTCGATGTAGATCATGTGCCGGGCGGCGGCGATCATATCGATATACATGGCCTCGACTTCGCGTACCTCGCGGCGATCCGCATAGGCCGGAATCGTGCGCGCGATGGCGACGCTGACATTTTCCACATCGACCTTGATTTCCTTCGGCCACGCGAAGCTCGCGACCCCGTGCGGCTTCAGCTCTTTTTTTGTCGCCCAGCGCCAGCGCTGCCGGGCTATGTCGGCGAGCGCGCGCGCGGCTTCGCCATCGACTGCCATCATCAGATCGTGAAATGGCGGATACGGCTTGCCAGCGGTAATGCGCCCCGCGTGATTAGCCAGATGCTCGGAAGTGTCCCAGCGCCCACACGTCAGATCGAGACCGCCGGCGAACGCGATCGCGTCGTCGATCACGACAATTTTTTGATGGTGCGAGCCGCCCACCGGAAAATGGTTATCGAAACGGAAATGAATGCGGCGCCGATGATGCCAGGGCGGGCCGAACAGCGGCGCGACCTCACGGTCGGTTCCGTAGATCACTGGAAAATCCCACGCCACGATGAAAATCCGCAGCTTGCGCTGGCGCTTGATCAGACCATTCAGGAAATCACCGAGCTGCGCCGGCCCTTCACGCTTTTTGTCGTCGCACCAGAGTTTGGTCTGACTGTTGAAGTCCCAGCCGACGATGAGAATCGACTTGGTTGCCTTGCTGGCGGCGGCTGCGAACGCGTCGAAATAATCGGCGCCATCGACGAGAAAGCCGACGTGATCGGCGTGCGCCTTGCGCCAGCAGTTCTTGCCGGGCATCAGTATGCTGGTTGTCATTTTGTCCCCGACCGGCACGAATAGCATGGGCGGCAATAAGGAAGAGAGCTAGCGTGGTGCGTCGTAAAAGATAAGAGCTTACGAGAAGCGATGTTGCGCGGCGGCCGTTATGCCCCCTCGCTTTGCTCTCCCCCTCGGGGCATAACGCGGCGCCCATTTTCGCCGCCGTTCGCGCCCGTACAAGACAACGTCATAAGTGCTCATCTGTTTGACGCACAACACTGGCGGAAAAAAGCTAAGCGGATTTACAGGATTGATGAGGACAT
>JACMKV010000226.1 GCA_014379915.1 Burkholderiales bacterium | reverse complement strand
TGAGCGAGTAACGCACAAGATAGCGGGTATCGTCGTGCGGATCTGGGAGCGGAATGGTTGCGCACGGCGCGTACTGAGCGTCATCTGCCTTGAAGCGATTGGTCAGAATGAACACCTGTATGGCTGTGGCGAGCGCGCGCTGACGGCGCAGCTTCTCGGCGGCGCGTGTCATGTAGCACGTGACCGCTTCACGCAACTCCTGCAAGCCCGCGACTGACTGACCAAACGATCGCGAGGACGTGATCTGCTTTTTGGGCGGGGCGACTTCTTCGAGCGCGAGACAGGAAACGCCCCGCAAACCCATCACTGTGCGCTCCATCACAACCGAGAAGCGATCGCGCATGGCCTTCGTCAGCAGCGCGCAGTTTGGGCGACTGTCGTTATCCCCATCTCCGCCAGGCGCGCCGTGATGCGCCGTCCTACGCCCCATACTTCTCCGACTTCGATTTGTGAGAGGAATGCATCTACTTGCTTGGCGGCCATCGTCGTCAGGTCGCGGACCCCGTCAAATTCCGCCTGTTTCTTGGCGATGTGATTCGCGAAGTAGTTCATTGTGATCATGCCTGCCGCTGTTTTGAAACGCGAGTTTAACGGGGATCGCCGGACAATACTTGAACCCGCTACTGGTCCATTCCTGAATGCTGTCCTGCGTCGCCGCGCTGACGCTTTTGTTTAAACAGAACATTTCCAGATTACTCAATAAGGCTTAGGTCATATCCTGATCAGGCCTGAGTCGCATTTACTTTTTGTTCAAGCAACGCGTAAACACGCGTTGACTTGGTCACGGGTAGCGTTAAGCAGAGGGACGTATCGTGCCTGCGGTCAAATCAACAAGTTAGTCGCAATGCTGCTGCCAAGTTACTATCTATTGTCGTATTTTGTTACGACACGACGAGATTTCGTGTCGTAGCTCAGCAGCCGGGCCATCCCCTTTCCCCGGCTGGTTACGCATGTAACAGCAGCTTCTCTCGCAAAAACAACTATATGAGAGAGCTCTTTTATCTCGGTTAATAGCCATCCTCCCCATTGGCACCATTGTTGCCCACAGATTTGCAACATGGAAAAAGGTCTTTACCAATTTGCAGAAAAAGTAGCCGTGATCTCCGGAAGGCATTTCTGCCCGCGGTCCAACGGACCGTCCACGGTGTCCGAGAATTCTACGAGGGAAAGAGGAAAACAGAACTTACCAAACGAATTGCCCGAGGATACGGAAATGGAGGCAGTGGGTACTGCCACCATCGCGCTGATGCGTCTTATTCTCGCGATTTCCGCGCTGGTCGTTTTGGGAGTCGACTCGCCCTTCACTGGGCCGTCGAATTCGAGGTACGGTGTGTTGTTTCTTTACCTCGTCTACAGCGCCCTGCTCTACTTCGCGGCCCGTCGCCGGGAACAACTGCCGCGATCCCGGGCAATGCATTGGCTGGATCTCGCATGGTTCCTGTTGCTCGTCGGGACCAGCGGCGGAACCAGCAGCGTGTTCTACTCGTTTTTCCTGTTTTCGGTTCTGGTCGCGTCTTTCCGCTGGGGTTTTGTCGAAGGGATAAAAGTTACCGCAACGGCCGCCGTCCTGTCGCTGTCGTTAGGCGTTTTGCTGATGCCTGTCGAGAACGGCGAATATGTTCTGACGCTACTGAGGCCACTTTATCTCGCTGTGCTCGGCTATATGATCGCGCGCTGGGGTGGGTCGGAGATTTCGCAGAAACGCCGGCTGGCGTTGCTGCGGGAGGTCAGCCGGTTGCCGAATCCCCGCTTTGGCATCGAGCACACATTACGCGGCACGCTGGAGCGCCTGCGCACGTTCTATCGAGGCGAGGTCTGCCTCGCCATCATCCAGAATGAAAACGGCGAGCCGTTGCTGCATCTGGTCGACAATGAATCGGACCATACGCCGCTTGCGCCAGCGCCGCTGGATCAATCGATGAAAACCGGACTGCTGTCGCTGCCACCGCAGTGCGCGGTTGCGTTCAACAGCGCGCCAAGCTGGCGTTACCCGGGGGCAATGGGCTGGTATGTGCGTCACCCGCAAGGAACCGAGCACATTGAGATCAGTGCCTCGGTCGGCGCGAGGATTGCGAAATTTCTCGAAACCCCCTCCTTCGTCAGCGTTCCCCTGCACCGTCGCGGCAAACAGGCCGGCAGGGTTTACCTGACGGCAAACCAGGGCCGCTTCATCCCGGCCGACGTGTTGTTCATCCAGCAACTGATTTCCCAGATGATGCCGGTCATAGAAAACATGCAACTGCTCGACGAAATCGCATCGCAAGCCGCCGTACACGAGCGGCGCAAGATTTCGCGTGACCTGCACGACAGTACGATACAGCCCTACATCGGGCTCAAGATCGGGCTGGAAGCGTTGCTGCGCAAAGTGCCGGCGGGCAACCCGCTTATCATCGAGATCGAAGATCTATGCCGCATGACCAATGACGGTATTGCCGAGCTACGCAATTATGTTGGCGGTCTAAAAAACCAGAAAGACACGCCATCGAGACTGTTCTTCCAGGCGATTTCACGCCTCGCCGAAAAATTCACGAAATTTTATGGCATAGAGGTCAACATCAGTGCGAATCCCGATCTGCGCATCAACGATCGCCTGGCTGCCGAGTTGGTGCAGATCGTCAGTGAGGGCTTAAGCAACATTCGCCGGCACACCCAGGCACGCCGCGCCACGTTAAATCTGCGACGCGAAGACGATAACCTGATTGCACAGATCATCAATCACGGCACGGCGAACGATGTTGCATTCGTGCCTTTTACGCCGCGCTCGATCACCGAGCGCACGGCTCACCTGGGTGGCAGGACCGAAGTCACGCAATGGGGCGATGGCAGTACCGCGGTAACCGTAGAGATACCATTATGAACAACGAAAAACAAATTAGCGTATTACTGGTCGAGGATCACAAAAGCATTCTTTGGGGCCTCGAAAAGCTGATCGAAAGCGTTCCACATATGCGTGTAGTCGCCAAAGCGATTAACCGCGAAGAAGCGCTTCAGGCCCTCAGCGAACACAAGACCGATGTCGTACTGCTCGATCTCGATCTGCATGGCGAGAGCAGCATCGAATTCATGCCGGAAATCCTGCAGCATCAAGGCATAAAGATTCTGGTCCTGACCGGCACCAGGAATGCCGAGGAGCATCAGCGCGCCATGCTCAGTGGAGCGCGCGGGATCGTCCTCAAGGACGAATCGGCCGAGGTAATCCTGCGTGCCATCCAGTGCGTTTATGACGGCGAAATATGGCTCGACCGAACCAAGACCGCCAACCTCATCGGCTTGCTATCCGAGCGCAAGGTGCGCATGGATACGGAAGCCGTAAAAATCGGCAGTTTGACGCCAAAGGAGCGGGCCATTATCAGCACTCTGCTCAATGAACGCGGCGCCCAGAATAAGATAATCGCCTGTGAATTGCACATGAGCGAGCATACCCTGCGAAATCATCTGTCATCCATTTACAGCAAGCTTGGCGTCGCAAATCGTCTGAGCCTGGTGCTGTATGCGACCGCGCATCGCATCAACGATAGTTTTACTACTGCCCGTCCTCCGAGAGCAGCAGCTTGAACTCATTTAGCAGTGGATAGCGTTCCGCCTCGCAAGTCCCGGATCCCTGGCTAAATCCACGATAAGGTCCCGAAGTAGTCCTGCTTTATTAAGCGCCTTTCTCCTTCGTTTCGTTCAACCGGCTGTTCATCCGCTACTACTACGATCTCAAGCGGCGCAATGGCTATAGCGAACTCGAAATCACGCAGAAGCGCGAAGCGCTCGAGAACGTGCTGATTCCGTACAAGCTGCTCGAAAACCGCGAAGTGCTGCTGCGCACCGGCTTCCGTTATGTCGAGGTGTTTTTCAAGTGGTATAACTTCTGCGGTATGGTGGCTGTCAAGTAATGCTGATCGCAATCGGCAACGCGCTCTTCCGTTGGCGCAATACGCTGTTCCCATTCGCTTGCGCACTGGTTTTTCTACCCGGTCCGCGCGTGTTCGCCGATTCGATAGATGCGCTTGCTGCGGGCGCTGCCATTGCGTTTCTCGGGCAACTGGTACGCATCATGACGATCGGCCTGCGCTACATCATCCGCGGGGGCCGCAATCGCCGCGTCTATGCGGAGGATCTGGTTACCGAAGGTCTTTATGCGCATACGCGCAATCCAATGTATATCGGCAACCTGCTGATCCTGGCGGGTGTTGCGCTGGCGTCCAATTCCTGGGTTTGTCTCGCGATCGCAGTGCCGCTGTTCGTATTCGTTTACGTCGCCATCGTCGCCGCCGAGGAAAACTTTCTACGTGGGAAATTCGGCACCCCATTCGATGCCTACCGGCGCGATGTACCGCGCTGGGGCGTGCGCTTGCAAGGTTTCGGCCAAACACTGAAGTCTATTGAATTCAATTGGCGGCGCGTCCTGGTCAAGGAATACGGCACGCCTTTCGGCTGGATCGTCGGCCTGTGTTTGCTCGGCTTGATCCGCCTGCGATCACCCGCTGTCGCGGCCGCCCATCCGCAAGCCGGCCTGTTGTTGTCGAGCATTCTCGCCGTTGCCGTACTCGCGTGGGGTGGCGCGCGCTGGCTCAAGAAGGCGCGCATCGTCGTGGCCGATTGACACCTGCTGACCGCAGCTACTTTGTGATCAGATGTAATCCGTACTGACGTCATTATATAAATGAGCCCTTGCGGAAAGCGGCAGCGCGTAAGGACCACCCCAAGCGCAGGTAGAGCGAGGATGCCCATCTCCGCAGGGATCATTCGGCCCGAATCAGAAGGCCTTCGCGCCATGCTGATCGGTCCACGTCCTCAGCCGAAATCATCAGCCCTCGACCGCTGACAGCAGAGGTGCGGTTGGAGGTCGGGACAAGCGCTGCTGCGCCTACCACAGCAACTAAAATCGATCCAATAACGACGACGAGGTAACGATATGCAAGTGGCGCGTTGTCTCATTCATGCCTGCCCGAAAAATTTCAGTCGCACCGTCAGCCCCGTACAGCCGTACTGTCCCTTCAATCCATCCGCAAGTTCGATGCTGATCCCATGCCTATCGGCTATCTTTTTTACGATAGCCAAACCTAACCCTGAGCCGGGAATTACGCCCTCGGCACTTTGCGAGGTGCTTGCCCGGTAGAAGCGATCAAAGACGCGCACACGTTCCTCAGCAGGTATACCGGGACCTGAGTCTAGTACTTCTAAAATTCCAGTCTTGCTCCGCGCATCTCGGCGCAAGACCACATCGATTTTTCCGGCAGCCGCGGTGAAACGCAGTGCATTTTCCACGAGGTTGTTGAGCAAAATGCGCAGTTGGTTAGCATCGCCCTTAATCATCAGAGCATTTTCGGCCCCTGCTTCAATCTCCACCCCGAGATCGATGTGCTTCGCGTCTGCCTTTACGCTGAAATCACTCACGGCGGCCTTGACTAGATCTACCAGGTCGATTGGTTGAGCTACGTACTCGGCTGCATCAGGCTCCAAGCGGGACAGATCAAGCAGTTGCTCGACCAGATGCGTAGCCCGATCCAGCCCACGCTTGATATCGGCCATAGCTTCACTGCGCGCGCCTTGATCGTGCGCTTGTTCGACCAGTTGAAGCTGTAATCGCAACGCGGTAAGCGGCGTCCGCAATTCATGAGCGGCATCGGCGGTAAATTGGCGTTGTGCGGACAATGCGTTCGCTAACCTTGCCATGAGCGAGTTGATTGATACAACCAGTGGCCGCAGTTCTCTTGGCAGGGTCGCATCAGGGATTGGCTCCAGCGAAAAGGCGCTTTTGCGCTCCACATCGTTTGACGCCCGCGCCAACGGACGCAAGCCTTTGCGCAGCGCAAGCGTCAACAGCAGCGCTATCACCGGCACGATGATCATGACCGGGATTAGCAGCTTAAAAGCAACTTCTTGAGCGAGATTTTGCCTCGCCTCCATTGGCTGCGCAGCCTGAAATACAGTGGATCCCGAGTTAGCTGTATATACTCGCCACTCGCCATCGAGCGTTGGAACGGTCTGCAATCCTTCCTTTTGGGTGAAAGGAATATCGAATCCGGAAACCGAAGTGAACAAGCGCTGGCCATCGACCGTCCAGATTTGCGTGACGAAGGCAAACTCCTCACTGCTCCCCATCGGTTTTTTCGACGAGCTGTCCACCCTGGTGCCGTCCTGATGGTGAGTCAAAACCGTCAGCGCGACCTGCTTCAGCTCATCGTCGAACACTTCATTCATCTCCTCAAGCGTGGAGACATAAGAGGCAAGTATCAGCAGTGCAGCGCCGAGCGAAAGGGAACTTAGCAGCCAGACCAAAACATGATTGCGAATCGAGTTCAAGTCAATTCAACTACCCGGTATCCGACTCCACGAACATTTTTGATCACCTCCGCGCCAAGCTTTCTGCGCAAGTTATGCAGATGTACTTCAATCGCGTTGCTCCCTACTTCATTGCCCCAACCGTAGATTGATTCCTCCAGCGCCTCTCGCGACAACACGGCGCCTGGCTTCTGCATAAGCGCCTCGAGAATACCGAACTCCCGAGCGGATAAATCAATCGAACTCCCCCTTAGCGTAACGGATTTGCCGACAGGGTCGAGCGTTAGGGCGCCGCATTCGAAGACCACCCTTCCGCTACCAGCGTGACGACGCAAGATTGCGCGTAGCCGGGCGATTAGTTCGTCGAGATCGAAGGGTTTTACGATGTAATCATCTGCACCGGCGTTCAGACCGGCGATCCGGTCAGCTACGGCATCGCGGGCTGTAGCAATCAGTACAGGAACATTATTGCCCTTTGCTCGCGTCGTTTTCAGTACCTCAATGCCGCTCTTGCGCGGCAAACCGAGGTCGAGAACAACGAGCTGATACACGTTATTGTCAACGGAGAGCTCGGCAGCTCGTCCATCCTGAACCCAATCAACGCTGAATCCTGCAAGACTCAACCCCTGTCGGATGGCCTTGCCGATCATAACGTCATCCTCAACCAGAAGGAGCCTCACAAGCTCACCTGTTTGCCTTTATCCTGCTGTTTTGTTGCACGGATCTGCATCGCGAGCTTTCAATGAAAATATTTGCGTGATCGAGCCATGCCCAAGCCATTGATGCAACGCGGCCATGGC
>JACMKV010000027.1 GCA_014379915.1 Burkholderiales bacterium | reverse complement strand
GACCCGACCCGCACCGAACGCTTCCTGTTCGCTACCGGCGACGTCGACGGGGGACGTGTCAATCCGAACGGCACGGTCAACGCCGGCTTCTCGAATACCTTCGCCGTCGATCGCTTCTTTCTTTCGGCAGGGCTCGAAAACTTCGATCAAAAGAGTACGCGGACAGTCGCGTCGGGTATCCGCGCTTTTCTTCGGAATCAGACCGGCCTTGGTCTGAACCTCGCTGATTCGGGCGTGTTCGTTATCAACACCGGTTCTAATACACCAGAGGCTAAGAACAACAACAGTATTCTCCACGCTGACTTCGGAATGAGCGGCACCGGCGCAGCACAGCAATCGACCATCTCTGCCACCATCGGCGACGTGAAGTATGTTCAGAACCCACCTTGCACCGATTGCGTTACCAATTCGTTCGAGGCCGTCGTCAACGGTCGCACCATCGGCTCGTCGCGCGGCAACGTTGGCAACGGCCGGATCGCCACCGTCGGCATTTCCAGCGTTCTCACCAGCACCTCCGCAGGTGGCGGCAATCCAGCCCTTAATCGTCCCGGCTATGCCGGCTATTTCGTACTTGAGAACTTCACCCCCGAAGCCGATCAACTTAATGGCGGCACCGAGCACGGCTTGGGTGGTGCGATCACCTCCGACGAGAACTACGCCGTCCTTCGCCTCGCCACTGCAACCGGTCAGGCGACGGTCGGCTCGCGCAGCAGCCAGACTTTGACCGGCTGGGCGGGCGGTCTCGCCGAGAAAGAAAACGGCACCGGCAACCCACTCACCATCGTCCCGATCGGCACTGGCACCGATCCGAATAACTTCACCGTCCAGACCGACGCTGTAACCAATCGCGCGCAGGCGAATATCAATCTCAATAACCGCGGTCTCCTGGCGCTTGGCGGCGCAACCAGCCCCTCAGCCTTCATCGACGACAATCGCTTCGCCGCCGGCAACGATGAGGTAGCGATGGTCAACGCCAATGTGCTTCGCGACGGCAATGGCAATCTCCCGGCTGCCTTGCAATCGATCCCAACCTATCAACACCTGCAGTGGGGGTTCTTCTTCGGCGACACCCAAGGGACAGCAGGCAGCGATCTCGAACACCTGCACATGGGCACATGGGTTGCCGGACGGGCAGCAGATCCGAGTCAGCTACCGACCACCGGTAGCGCAACCTATCAAGGTCATTCGATCGGCAACGTGTTCAACAGCGGAAGCCTGTACACAGCGGTCGGTTCCTATCAAAACAACTGGGACTTCGGCCAACGTGCCGGCGCCGTCTCGATGAACTTCGATGGCGCGCAATACACCGGTACCACCCGACTGCGCGACAACAGTGCCGTATTCGAAGGGCCGCTATCGGCCGGCAATCGCACGGGTGGTGCGATCGGAAACTTTGTCCAGGGCGGCGGCGACCCGGCAGCGGCAATGGCGGGCAGGTTCGCGGTCGGCGAAGCCGCAACCTATCGGGCATCCGGCACGTTTGCGGGGGAGAAGAGGTGAGGGGTGAGTGCAATGTGGCATTCTTTCGAATGCGCATCTTATAAAGCATTCTTGTATGGATACGCTGCGCGGAAAGTTGAGCCATCACACTACCCCCTTTGTAAAAGGGGGATTTGAGGGGGGATTTAAAGGCCGTCAAATCCCCCTGCCCCCTTTTCTAAAGGGGGGAAGTCACGAAACGTCGATTTCATAAACTCTATCGTTTACGAAGCACCCACTGGATTTTTAGAGGCAGTTCTTGTTTGAGTTCGATCGGATCTGGTCGTTTCACACGTTGAGTCCGTAAGCGGGATTCGCATCATTAGCGCGCGCCGCGTGACGCGAGAAGAGAGGAAAATTTATGAAGAAGGCCGATGATATCGATCCGCTGGACAGGAAGTTTTCACTTGCGTCGCTAAGTGGAAAAGGCGTTCGTGGGAAGTATTACTCCCGCGTAAAAAAAGGCAGCAACCTTGTGAGGCTATCACCCGAGGTCGCGCATCTTTTTCCGACGGAGGCCGCTGTGAATCAGGCGCTGCTTTCGCTCGCCGAACTGTCGAAGAGTCTGCCCCATTTGACTAAACGTCCAGCGAGCTCGCGGGCAAAAGCGCCACGCGCGCGTTAACTGCCCGTTCTCCGACTTTAGGCATAAGGCGTGCGGAATAAACTGAGCTTACTTCACGAAGGCATCAGCTATGAACAAGCCGTTGATCACTTGCACTCCCGATGTGATGGGAGGAACGCCTGTTTTCGCTGGAACCCGTGTTCCGGTGCAAACCCTGCTCGATTTTCTGGAAGGGGGGGAGACCATTGATGATTTCCTTGACGGTTTTCCCACAGTTACCCGCGAGCAGGTTGTCGCCTTTCTTGAGGAGGCGAAGGCTCGAATGGTTGCTTCGGCTTCGTGAGGATTCTCCTCGACGAATGCGTCGATCGTCGGCTTGCCAAAGATATCGTCGGTTACTACGTGAAAACTGTTCCGCAAATGGGCTGGGCAACGATCAAGAACGGTGAACTTCTCTCATTGGCTGCCGCGCAGTTCGATGTTTTCATAACTGTCGATCGCAATTTGTCGCTCCAGCAGAATCTGTCTGATCTTGGGATCGCAGTACTCGTACTGCGCGCCACCAGTAACCGTGTGCGTGATTTGCGTCCGCTGATACCGAAGCTTCTTCAAGCTCTTCCGAATGTGCAGCGAGGGGTGGCGACATGGGTCAGCGCATAACAAGGCTAACTTCCGAGCTTGTAGAAGCTACGTTATGAGCCTGCTTTTCCGCTTCAGCCCGTGGCTTCTCTTGTGCGGCGCCTTGGTGTTTACGACAGCGGGGATCGTCGCTGAGACGAAGGCCGAAACGAACCCGCCCACGTCGGCTGGATCGAGCACTGAACAGGCGCTAACGGTGGCCAAACGCGCCCGTGCGCTCGCCGCCAAAAAGGAATATGGCAAGGCGATCGAGATGCATACCCGCGCATTGGCCTTGGCAAAGACGCAGCACGGCCCTCGCCACGAATACGTCGCTTACATCCTCGATGATCTCGCAACCTGGCACTATCACCAGCAACGATTCGACGATGCCATTAGATTTTCAAAGCAGGCAGTCGAGGTCATAACGGAGGCGCGGGGACCTGAATCGGTTGAGCTTGCGTCCTTGCTCAATAATCAGGGCTCAATGTATTCCGGGAATGGGCAATTGCAGGAAGCCGCGGCTTTGTACGAGAAGAGCCATGCCATTTTTCTGAAAGCCTTGGGACCGAATCACGAACGCACCGCGCATCTCGCACGCAACATTGGCATCGCCAATGTCGAGCTTTCGCGATTCGATGTGGCGGAGAAATATTTTTTTGCGGCTGTTGAGGCCAACCGCGCTGCTCATGGCGAGAACAATCCCGGGACCGCACAAGCTTACATCGATCTGGCGGGCGCCAAGCTCAGACAAGAGCGCCCGGGCGAAGCGAGGAAGCTGGTCGAAAATGCTCGGCGCATAACCGCTAATCAAAACCCGGTAAACGCTGCTGACCTTGCCGCCGCGGACGTCAAGCTCGCCCAGATCGACATTTACGAATCGCAGCTTGCCGCGGCGAAAGCGCGGCTGGATCAAGCCCTTGTGCGGCTGGCGGGTTCGCCCGATCCGCTTGCCAGAGCATCGGTGCTTTACAACCTGGGCTGGATACACATTTTGCGTCGACAGGCGGTCGAGGCTGAGCGAATGTACAAGGAGGCGCTGCCTTTATATCGCAACGCCGTTGGGCAAAATCATCCGGCTGTCGGCCGTATCCTGCATAGTCTCGCCATCGTTTATCAGGACTTGGGGCAGTTCGACGAGGCCGAGCGCTATTATCAGCAGGCGATGGCCATTTTCGCCGCGAGCTTCGGCGAGATCGACGCTTCGGTCGCAGCGACGCGCCTTGAATATTCGTCACTGCTGACAGAACGCAATCGTGCCGCGGATGCGATTCATCAGGCAAGGAGCGCTTTGTCGATCTACGATCGCTTGCCGGGGAAATGGGATCTCAAGCGCGGATACGCCTTCGCCGTGCTCGGCTATGCCCAGCACAAAGCCGGTGATTTGGCGGCGGCTGCGAAAACGACAACACGCGCGATCGAATTGATCACCCAGGTGCGCGGCGATCAATCGTCCGACCTGCCGCCGGGGCTCACCGATCTGGGCAGGATTTATCGTGCTCAGGGTCGCCTGCAAGACGCGGAACACGCGCTCAAAAAAGCCATCCTGATTCGTGAAAAAGATGCGGCAGTGACGCCGGCGGGATTGGCCGAGAGCCTTTCCGAATTGGCGAACGTGCGCGCCGCCCAAGGCAACGCGATTGAAGCGCTTGCGATTTCCAGGCGCACGGTCGAGATCACAGGAGGCCGGCTGGACGTCGCGCAACAGTCTTTATCCGCCGGCGCTTTGGGCGAGCAGCGGCAAGCGCGAGGGCTGTTCGAGCAGTTTCTTGAGATCGGCTCGACTCGCCTTATGGCCGGGGGCGATGCTCTGCTTAAGGAAATGTTCGAAGTCGCACAGTTTCCTCATCTGACCGGGACGTCGTCAGCCGTCAGCCGCATGGCGGCGCGTTTTTCCGCGAGCAAAAGCGAGCTCGCTCAGCTCGTGCGCGAACGTCAGGACGCGGTCGAGCGTTGGCGCGCGCTCGATCGTTCTCTGGTTGAAGGTCTCACTCAGACACAAGGCCGGGCGCCCGGCACCGGCAAGGAGCAGGAAACTCGCCGCGAACTCGCGGAGCTGACGCAGCGGATCGAGAAGCTCGATGAGAGGTTGCGCAATGAGTTTCCCAGGTATGCGGAGCTGACCAATCCGCGTCCGGTGTCAGCGACTTCTGCGCAGCTTCTGCTGCAGGCCGACGAAGCTTTGCTTTTGCAAGTGACGTCGGATAAGGCCACTTATCTATTTCTCGCGAAGGCTAACGGGCTCAGGTTTGCGCGCACTGAACTGACCAGCCGGCAGTTGCAGCAAGCGGTCGATTCGATTCGCAAAGGGCTCGACATTCAGAACATCAGCCGTCTTTCCGAATTGCCGCCATTCGATACTGCCGCCGCGCACCTCTTGTATCAACGCTTGATCCAGCCGTTTAAGCAGGAGCTGAAAGAGGTAAAGCACATTGTGGCCGTGCTTGACCGAGCGATGCAGAATTTGCCGTTATCGCTGCTGCTTGCGACGCCCGTCGATGCGGCGCCGAAGCGTCTCTCGGATTTCAGCCGCCTGGATTTTCTCGGCCGCCATTTCGCGTTTTCAGTCGAACCCTCGGTCAGCGCGTTCAGTGTGTTGCGATCGGCCACCGCATCATCGCGCGCGGCGCAACCGTTTATCGGATTCGGCGATCCTGTGCTGGAAGGGTCAGGCACAGCTATTTCCTCGCGCGGCGCGCTGGTCGACCAGCTTGTAACCGAAATCAATCCTGCGACGTTGCGCGCTGCACTGCTGCCATTGCCGGAAACGCGCGATGAGCTGAAAGCAGTGGCCAAGTCGTTGGCCGCGAACGACAGCGATCTTTATTTCGGCAGCCGCGCTTCGGAAAAAGTCGTCAAAGAAACCGATCTTTCAAAATATCGGATCGTCGCTTTCGCCACTCATGGGCTGCTGGCGGGCGAATTTCGTGGTCTTGTCGAACCCGCGCTCGTGCTGACACCACCCGAGAAGACAACATCGACCGACGACGGCCTACTCATGGCCAGCGAGATCGCATCGCTTGTTATGGACGCAGACTGGGTGCTGCTCTCCGCCTGCAATACTGCCGCGCCATCAGATCGAGCCGGAGCGGAAGGCCTTTCAGGATTGGCGAAAGCATTCTTCTACGCCGGCAGCCGCGCGTTGCTGGTCAGCCACTGGTGGGTAGCCTCCGATACGACGGCTTTGTTGACGACCGGTGCAATCCACGCGTTGGCGGAAAATCCGGAAATCGGCCGCGCCGAAGCCCTGCGCCGCGCGATGCTGCCGCTGATGGACGGCAAGATCGAACCGCGCTTCGCGCACCCGGTTTTTTGGGCGCCGTTTACGAATGTGGGGGAAGGGGGAAGGGTGCGATGATGGGTATGCTTAGCCTCTTTTGCTCTTGATGAATTCAGGCGCAAGGAAAGCATGGAACTAATCAACGCAACCCGCATGGTCGCGGGCTACACGATGGGCATGGAGCCGAGCGGGCGCGAGTTGCTCGTGGTAGTCGTGAAGGGGACGTTCCGAATTCCAAAAACTGGCGAAGAAGTGCGCTTGCATGACGAGCAGCTGCCGCTAGTGATGGCTGACACGTTTACCGGCGAGCCGGGATTTTCCGCGCCGATGTATGAGGTCGATTTCGCCCCGCGCAAGCATCGCTGCGATGTGTTGCTGCTTGGTAGCGCTTATGCGCCCAACGGGCGTCCGACCGATCGCGTCGCAGTCGGTCTGTGGATCGGCAGTTGGATGAAGAAATTCGCGGTCGTCGGTGATCGGCAGTGGTC